>JAIRZA010000075.1 GCA_031267475.1 Spirochaetaceae bacterium
TTCCCATTTTAGATTAACCACGACATACCAGAGGTCTGCCCACACCAACGACACCGACCGGTTTAACGGACAATTCTGATGATTCCCGCCTTGGAGAAAACATGAAATTTACTCAATAATCCCAATTTTAACCCTGCTGTCGCTCAATAACTGTTAGCTTATCGGATTTGTTTGTGTGGTTCGTGAGGGCAGACCCTTGGTCTGTTGTGGTTAATTTTCAGGTTAAAAGTAAAATTGCTGGTGAATACGGACAAAATTCTTGACAGAAACAAGGGGAATAGAGTATAAATATATATAAATATTCATACATGGAGTGTTTTATGGCTAGTTCGAGAGCTACGGCGTTGCAAAGTTTGGAAGAAAAACGTAATTCAAAGGTAATTCTGTACGCAACAAGCGATCGCCGTCATCTTGAAGCCAATATTGCCGCTGATATTTTGCCGTTTTTTGTCAATCATTTGGATACTATTGGTGATACTGAGAAAATTTCATTAGTGCTTTATACGCGAGGTGGCGAAACTTTGGCGGCATGGAGTCTTGTTAATTTGATCAGAAATTTTTGTAAAGACTTTGAAGTTATCGTTCCGTTTCATTGTCATAGTGCAGGGACTTTAATTTGCTTAGGAGCTGACCGCATTGTTATGACAAAACAAGCAACGCTTGGTCCCATTGACCCAAGTGTAAACGGCCCTATGAATCCTGTTGCGACATTAAATAATCAGAAAATACAAGTTCCTGTGAGTGTTGAATTTGTTAATGGCTATCTAGAAATGGCAAGGGCTGAACTTGGTATTTCTGATGAACATACTTTAGCTAGTCTGTTGGATAATCTATCAAATAAAATTCACCCAATGGTGCTAGGACAAGTTCAACGGACACGAGCACAAATACAGATGTTAGCAAAGAAGTTGCTTAAATATCAAGCCATAGACATACAAAAGCAAGATGATATTGTGAAATTTCTTTGTAAAGAATCTGGAAGTCACGATTATACAATTTATCGAAAGGAGGCAAAGGATGAACTTGGATTAAATATTGAAAAACCTGATGATACATTATACGCTATCATTCAGTCAATATATGCCGATATTAAAAATGATATGGAATTAGATGTACCATTTGAACCGGCAATACTGCTATCAAGTAGTCCTAATTATCCATACTCGTGTAAAAGGGCTATTATCGAAAGCACTTCGTGTGGAATAGATGCGTTTGTCAGTGAAGGACAATTGATAAAACAAGTTGCATCAGCGACCCAAATACATGGGGGTATGGTTCCAAATATATTACCGCAGACTTTTATTCAAGATAATCGAACTTTTGAAGGATGGAGGCATATATGAACACAGAAGTAAAACTAGAATGTACCGGATTATTTCCAACATATTTAAATTTATCATCATCAAGTACAAAATTTCAAATACAAGATGATGCAACCGCACGTTTAATTGATTTTTCCTCGTGTAATACTACAGCAATATATGTTGCTAAACAAGAGCCTATCCCTGTAAAACAACATATTACCTATCGCTAGTGGATTTTACCCAATATGGTAGACACCGTTAAGCAACTTGCCCCGGGTTAAACACATTAGGCGACATATAGTCAAGCGCCGAATGCAACCGAAGCAGGAATTCCCATTTTAGATTAACCACCAACCACGCTAACAACTAACGACACGGCGCATTGTCTTTTTTAACTCAATTTCTAAGGCGCTTTAGCGCCAAGCTTCCTGCTATACCGCTTCCTAACTTCCTGTTCACTTCAAAAATACACCCTTGAATACGATAGCACTCGTCCTTGTAAAGCAGTTCCCCCAGTACTTTGTTTTTCTCTATGTTACTGTATCGAATTTGTTCGTGTAATTCGTGAGGGCAGACCGTTGGTCTGTTGTGGTTAAAATGAGAATTGCCGCAGTCTGCGGCTAAATTGACGATTACCAAAGATTTATAGTAATATAGAAATGAAGCTTATGATTTTGAAGCAAGAGAATATATTTAAGCGCCCTGGATTATTTACGCTTTGTTGCGTAGGACTCATAGCATTTGTCGCGATAATCGCCGCAACCGCTTTTTTTTTAACAGTGCGCGGGGCGGAACAAACTATGGTGCCGGATATCCAAGGCAAGAGCTTAATTGAAGCATTGCTGGAACTTCAGCAAAAAGAGCTCTATCCTCGCATTGAATTACGATATTCCGCTTCCGCGGCAGATAAAGGCTTGATACTTGAACAAGAACCCCGCGCCGGCTCGATAGTAAAGGCCGGCAGACGAATACGGCTTGTAATAAGCCAAGGCGCCGCCATAAGCGTAGTGGAAAACTATGTTGGACGCGGAATTGACGATGTTCGCATAGAACTGCAAACAATGTTTGCCTCGAATCCACAACCGCTCATAACATTGAAAGACCCAATCCTTTACCAATATTCCAGCAAACCCGCGGGCGTGGTCTTAGAACAAAGCCCCGCCTCCGGCGCTAACATATTCAGCCCCATAGAATTGGAACTTATAGTCAGCAGAGGCGAAGAAGACATTTTGCTTGAAACGCCGGATTTTATTGGACTCAGCGTAGACAAAGCCGTTGAAAAAGCCAGTAATTCCGGCATCCGCTTTAATTTTAGCACCCGCATGGGTCAAAGCCGCAGAAACGCCGAAACAGTCGTAGCACAGACACCGGAAGCCGGCTTGAAAATAGATTCCGGCGATGTTGTGGAACTCGTTGTCGCAACACCGGCGCGTATTGATTTGGACGAAAACGAAGTATTCAGCCTGTTCAAATACACACTTCCAGAGAACCCGTACCCGCTGCCCGCCACACTTGAAGTTATCTTACCCGGAGGCGAGCGTAAAGTGCTTGCCGCGTTAAAACACTCAGGCGGTGATTTCACCTTCCCATACCGCCTGCCGTCCGGCTCTGTGATAATCCTTTCGTTACTCAACCGCGAAATGTACCGCGAAACAGTCCGGTAAAAGACACTTCCGCCGTGATAGAAATTACGATTTCCAGCGGGCTTTTTCTTTACGCGCGTACTCCCAGACAGCGCCGGAGGCTTCATTGGCGGAAACACGATTACGGTCTTTGAGAGTAAATACGGCGGTATTTACCGGCAGCGCCGGATGAAAGCGCCATTCACCGATGATGACGAGCAGATTTCCCCGCGTAAGATAAGCGTTTTCGAACTGGTGCAGGCGATGATGATACGTTTTTACCGAACCATCGCCACGATACCAGAACGACCACGTACCCAGCGCCCCCGAATGATTTTGACCATTCCATTTCGCCTCCCACTGACCAATCAAAGGATTGTCAAGACGAAGCGGCGCGGGCGCCCCGGATACGCGGGTAAAAACAAACGTTTCGCCGCCGCTTTTTGAGGCGCGTATAGTATCGCCGGATACAGAGTAGGAGTACAAATCTATCTGCGGAGACACCGCCTCGCCGCGGACAAGCGCCAGCGTATTTTGCCGCGGATATCCGGGAGTGTCCCCAGTTCCGTTCCAAACAAGAAAACTAAAGTCATTAGAAAAAGGCCCCTCCGCCATTGCCGCCGTCCCGCCGGTACCGTCCGTGTTGAACCGGTAAAAGACACCCTCGTCAAGTTTCCAAGTTCCAATAAACGGAACATCCGCGAAGCAGAACGCGGCGTTTACGCATAAGAGCAAAACCGCCGCGCCTAATCGCAAGCCAAAAACCTTATTCACCTTATCCATACACGCCGCCCCCTTAAAGCCAGTATTTTACCCCTATTGAAGGAATAACACTTGTTACATCACGCTTTCCCTGTATTAGATTGACGCGCATTGTCGTGTCGTCCGGCTGCGCCCCCATGTTATTAACAAGGACACTGGCGAATAGAGTAAACCTGCCCAGCGTGTACGCGGCATAAGGCTCAATACCGAAGCGCGTAAAAGAACTATCCGCAGTCGCGGCAAGAGAGGCAAAAAACTTTCCACGCCAAAAATGCACAACAACCTCCGTTTGCCCGTATTCGAATGGAGAAGCCGCCTCGCCGGTTTCCGTTTTCTCAGCCGCCCACAGATTCCACCACTCAAGATTGAGCGTAAACCCCAAGCCCCCGTCCGTGTTCAGCATGAGGGACAGCGCGTAATCCAGCGAGGAGTCGTCCGTGTAATGAAACGGCAGACTATTAAGAATACTCGCCTCGCCAAAATCGAGCGTATAAGCCAGACGCAAAGACGGCTCCAGCGCGGCGTAGGCAAGCGCCTTGTCGTTCCCGTTCAAAGAACTTTCGTCAGGATTAAAGACGAACATATTTTGATTGTCCAGCGCGAAAGTAAGCGCGAACGCTTCGGCAATATCAAACGAGTACGCGACATTTGCCTCCAGCCCGCCCCTGTGCACCGGCGGCAGACTTTGCGAGTCCGTCACCGGCGAAATACCCGGGTCAGCGGTGGAAAACGTGTAAAACGCGCAAAAAAACAAATCGATGCTGTTTAGACTATTAAGATAGGCGAGAGACGGACGCAAGTTGATATAATCGTTAGCGCTGTCGTTAAAATCGCCTAAATCCATTTGAAATCCCGTGTATACACCCGAAGTCCGGCCCTCCACATCCGGCGTTTCCCGCCGCTCCAGCGCGCGCCGCCGCGCCTGTGTTTCCTGACGAAGCGCGCGCACACAAGATTCATGCAGAGGACAGCCCGGTATATAGGGCAGCGCGTCAAGAGAAGCGGCGGCGCACAACAGCAGGACGGATAAAAAAAACTTACTCATCATAGCGCGTTCCCTTTTCATTGTTACAACCATGGCGCGCTGTCAACCCGCGTATAGGCCCAGACCGCCGGGGAAATATGAGTCTGCTGCTCCGTAACCGTGATTTTGTCCGAGCCGCCGCGTGTAAAAACGGCAAACACCGGAAGCCCGTTGTAGCCGAAACGCAAATCGCCGAACAGTACAAGAACATTTCCCCGCGTTAGGTAGGCGTTTTCAAATTGATGCTTAATTTCGTGGTGCAAAGTTTTTGCCGTCCCGTCCGCGCGGTATTTCCACGACCACGAGCGGCCGTGCTCGCCCAAATCCCAATCCGCCGTCCATTCACCCAAAAACGAGTTATACAATTCAAGGACGGCGGGAGAACCGCGCACCCGTTCCAGCGTTAGCGTTTCACCGCCGCCGGACAGAGTGATACGGCTCCCGTTCACCTTGAACGAATAAAGATTGATGCCGTCCGCGGCCGCGCCGCTCAAAGTAAGCAAAACACCGCTTTGAGGAACAGTTTGAACATCCTGCCCGGCGTAGACCAGAAAACTAAAATTGTTGCCAAAAGCCGCCGCCGCGGTTAAGCCGTCCCCGCCCGTGCCGTCGATTCTGAATTCGCGGAAACGCTCTTCTTCACCCAAAATCCGCCATACCCCGGTAAACGGGTTGATCTGCGGCGTGTGCGGGTCCGATCCCGCCTCTTCCGGCTCCTGTTTGCAGGCGGCCAACAGCATGAAAAACGCGGCGATAAAGAAAAGAGGCTTTGTTCCGGTCATGGCTCTTTGCTCGTTTGTTGTTTAGCCAGCGTAAGACCGGACGAAAAAGTGATAGTCGCGCCGCCGTTTGTTATGGTAAAAGTTTGTTCGCTCGCCGACGGAAATGTTTTCCAGAGCAATGCGCCGTCTGTTGAAGAAAATTCCGTTTCGCCGAGGTTTACGGTAACAAACTTATCGCCGCGAGCCAGATAGCCGAATTTTTCGCCGCCCGCGGTATAAATTCCATTGTCCGTGAATTCGTAAACCACAGCGCTGGGATCTTCACCCGCCGTCCACGTCCCTAAAAACGGAGTATAGGGCGGCGATGTCGCCGCGGCGCCCGCCTCCGGGCTGGAGTCTGTGGAGTTGCGCGAATATATATCGTAAGTGATGATAGCGCCGTCCGCCACTCCCCGCTTGAACATGACAATTTCGCCGCTGTTTCCGGCGGGATGCAGCGTCCACGCTTCGAGCCGCTCGCCTGAGCTCATTTCCTGACCATACATCAACAGAAAGTTGCGGTAAATAAAATAGCTAAACTGGTCGTCAAAAAGCAGTTCGCAATGGTGTGTGGAGGATACCGTGCCATTTTTTTTGTAAAAATAAGTAAAACCGCCGCCGCTGCCGGGCAGCCATTCATAACCCAAAAGCGGGTTGTCCGCATACGTCGCCGTGTCCTCCGCCGCTTCTTTTTTATTGATTGCGTTGAGGTTTATATCGTACTCATCCGGGTTGGGGGGAACAGTTTCCTCCTCCCACCATGCGGAGTTTTCCTCTTTTTCGCTCTCGCTTTTTTCCTGCGCTAGTTCCAGCGAACAGGATAAAAGGGCGCAAACAAACAGAAGATAAAAAATAGTATGCCGCGTCATTAAGACTCCTTCATTTTTGTATAAAATAAGGCAGGCTCATTTTCCGTTTTGCGGAAAATGAGCCGCCCGCGAACGGTTTTTAACCCGCCGCCGTTGCGAAACGCCGCCGGCCGGCGAGCCGGCTTCCGGCCAGCATTAGGGCGGCGGCGCATAGAAGCGCCGCTCCCGCTCCGGCAAAGCCGCCCGCCGTTCCCGCCGGGAAGCGCGGCAGAAGCGCCGCCTGCTCTTGTTGCAAGGCTGTAACGCAGCTTTCGTGGAACGGACAGCCGGGGATGTTAGGAAGCTCCCCCGCCACCGCCGCGATTGCCTGCGCCCGCGCCGCGTGGTTTACGGCGAAAAAAACGCCGGTTCCCATAAGCAGACACGGTATAATGACCAAAAGCGGTTTTTTCATTGCGCCCCCCCCAGCTCGCTTA
>JAIRZA010000095.1 GCA_031267475.1 Spirochaetaceae bacterium
CAACAACGAGTAGCCGTAGCGCGCGCCCTAGTAAACGAACCAAAAATCGTAATCGCCGACGAACCCACAGCCAACCTCGATTCTGAAAGCGGAACACGCGTACTCAACCTAATGAAAAAAGCAAACACCGAATACGGCGCAACATTCATATTTTCAACACACGATAAAACAATATGGGAAATGGCAAACCGCGTCATTTTTTTACACGACGGCAAAATAGCGCAACAGGCGGCGCAGGCGTGATTTTTTTACTAGCCATCCGCAATATTATTAGAAATAAAAAAAACAGCATAATAATAATGCTATTAATCGGAGTAATCACAGCCCTGTTTTTCATAGGAAACAGCATTTTTACACGCTCGAACAGCGGACTGCGCCAATCATACGTCGATAATTTAACCGGAGATATAATCATCGAAAAAAGAACCGATGTTACAATGAACCTTTTTGGCGCGAACACACCCATAATCGAAGATTTTTTTTCAATACCCGTACTCAGCTCATACAACAACATAGCGGAAAAGCTGAAAGATTTTCCAGAAATACAAGCATACACAAGCCAAGTATCCGTGCAGTGCTACATGGACGTATATGATTCCCGTTCCGCCGCCTTACTCTGCGGAGTCGATGCGGCGACATACTTTGATTTATTTCCGGGAATAAAACTCATAGAAGGACAATACCTAAAACCCGGCGAATACGGCGCGATGATAACACAAGGACGCGCCGGTGAAATTGAAAAACGAAGCGGAAAAAAACTTGAAATAGGAACACCATTACTATTCACATCCGCCGGCGAACTAGGATTCAGAATCCGCGAAGTCCCCCTTACCGGAATTTTTTCATACACAGCAAAAGGACGCTTTATGGACGAAATCATCATCATCGACGTACAGACCGCCCGCGCCCTAGCCAAAATACAAGTCGCCACATCAGACGTAAAAACCGGAGCGGAACAACTCAGCCTGCTGGACAACACCCTCAGCATAGACGATATTTTTAACAACGAAATACCCGCGCAAGACACCCCGCTTGAAAGCGAAATAACACTTGAAAGCGCGTTGGATTATTTTTTTGACAACGATAAAAATTCCGGCGGCTCGGACGATTTTTCCAGCGGCGGCGACTGGAATTTCATCATACTAAAATTGAAAAACAGCGCGTCCAGCGGGCGCGTGATAAAAGAATTAAACACAATGCTAAAACCATTCGACGCGCTCGCCCTGAACTGGCGCTTTGCGGCCGGCGGCTCCGCAATACTACTACTATTATTGCAAGCGCTTTTTAACGCCGGCGCCGCGTTTGTCGGCCTTGCGGGAATAATCGCCATCATAAACATCATGCTCATAGCCGTTTTCAGACGCACCCGCGAAATCGGCTCGTTACGCGCAATGGGCGCGTCAAATTTTTATATACGAACACTAATACTATGTGAAAACAGCATCGCCGGCATACTAGCGGGAATTACAGGCATACTAGCGGGAATTATCATCCTATACACCGTAAACAGCCTGAACATACCAATACACAATGAATTAATAGCAGGACTACTCGGCGGCGATATTTTGAAAATCGATTTTTCGCCGGTTACAATAATACTGTCATTTGCCGCGGCGCTTGTTTTAAGCGTCCTAGCGTCAATCTACCCAATAGAAACGGCGGTAAAAATACAACCCGTCGACGCAATACGGAATTAGCGGGGGAGCAGGGTGAAAACAAAAGACCAGTGGCTGCTGGCGGCAAAATATGTTGTTAGCTACCGGAAACGATACCTATTTTTATTCTGCGCGTTGTCGTTTGGATTTTGCATAATAAGCGTCATCGGCTCTTTGAAAGACGGCATGGCCGAAGCCTTGTACTATTCCGCGCGCAACCACTATTCCGGCGACATAATCATAGCAGGCTTTGAAAAAGAAATGAAATCCGACAACCACATCTACGCCGAAACCATACCGCTGATACAAGAAAAAATCAAAGAAACCGGAATAAAACCAGACAAAGAAATCATGCGCACCATGCAGAATCAAGACAGCTTTATACACTACAACGGAGCCGCGGCCCCGTTAAAATATGTCGTTGGAGTTGACTGGGAAGCCGAGCGCGATTATTTTGACACATTGAATTTTGTGGAAGGAGAAGCATCCGCAGACCTAAACGATGAAACAATCATAATTTCCCTTCCAATAGCCGCGCAGTTAGGCGCGCGGCTAGGCGACATAGTTCTGCTGGAAACGGAAACATTATATGGTCAAAAAAACACAAATTTCTTTACAATAGGCGGAATAATAGACGACCGCTCCATTTTCGGCTATTTTAAGGTATTCGCGCCGCGCCGCGCCATAAACAACATAATCGGCTTTGCGCCGGACGACTGCTCCACCATAGGCCTGTTTTTTGATGATACAAAAGAAGTAGAAACCAAACGGGAAAAATTACAAAAGGCGCTGAGCGGCGTTATACCATTGCGCCCGCTCGTCTATGACAGAGACGAATTCGACCATGAACAAGATTGGAATTGGAGCGGGGTAATGTTTTTTTTGCTGACAATTCCAGTATATATCTCTGAAGTATCGCAAATGCTGCAAGCCCTCAACATACTGTCATATTTCCTGTACGTCATGACGCTGCTCATCATACTAGTAAGCGCCGGCGTTACATACCGCCTGATTTTACATGAAAGAATAAAAGAAATCGGGGCAATGCGGGCCATAGGTTTTTATGAAAAAGACATACGCAGAGTGCTTGTCATTGAAACCTTCATTCTTGCGAGCGTTTCCCTTATAACAGGATTCTGCTTCACACTGATACTAAACGGAATCGTGTCATGCCTGCCGTTTTCGTGGTTTCCGGGCTTTGACATATTTCTAAAGAACGGGAAACTTTTAGCCCTGTACGACCCCGCTGCAACGGGTATAAACATTGCGGCCATATATGTTATACTGTTTGTTGCGGTTTATATGCCGGCGTTCCGGTCATCGCGCAGTCTTTTGCCGGAAATGCTGTCAGGGGGCTTCAAAGAATAGACCGCAAAAGCTGCGCTTTTGTTTACACATAAAATGGAAGGACGGTTTTTTTTAATATGATAAAATGTCTTGCTGCATTTTTTCTTGCTATACCCGTATCGCTTTGGGCGATTTCGGACGAAGATCTCTTAAAAAAAGTGGACAATCTAGCCAGTTATTACGGCGTAGATTTTTCTGCGAAATATACCATAGTACAGGACAAACCGGGGCAAAATCGCAGCACTACAGTCGCCGGAGTTTTCCGCCGCGATTCGGATGAATTATACACTATTATTATAATTCAACCTGTAATTAACAAAGGGCAGGGCTACCTGAAACAGGGAGGGACGCTCTGGTTTTACGACCCCGAAAGCAAGCGCTTTAATTCTACAAGCAGCCGCGACCGCTTTCAGAATTCCAATGCGCGAAATTCCGACTTTACCCGTTCCACTTTAGCGGAAGACTACAAAATTTCAGCAAGCGAAGATGCCGCGCTAGGACGTTTTCAATGCCGCGTATTGTCGCTTGTGGCGATAAATAATGAAGTAAGCTACCCGCGCATGAAGGTATGGATAAGCGAAGACGGACTGGTGCGCAAGACGGAAGATTACAGCCTGTCCGGACAACTGCTGCGAACATCCGCCATACCGGACTATTACAAAATAGGCGAGCGCTATGTTCCAAAGGCGATGCTGCTTGTAGACGCGCTGCGCGGAGCCATGGTAAACAACTCCTTTGTGAACGAAAAAACCCAGATAACAATAACAAACCCATCGTTTAACCCCGTTTCTAACGCTGTTTTTTCTAAAACCTATTTAGAAAAGGTAGCCCGTTGAAACAAGCCTGTTCTGATTTTTTTATATACAGCTTGTTAGCACTAGTTCTTTTTTTCTTTGCGCCAATCGCGCTTGCGGCCGACGACAGCCTCATAGATTCTGATTTTGAGAATTTGTTCGGCGAAACAGACGACGGTGGAACGACTGACGGCGAACAGAATACAGCAATAACATATAACAGATTGCAGGATTTTATAATGAGCACCGGTTTTGGTATCGACACTTCTTACCAGATAATCGGCGGCTATCTGCCGGGCTGGAGTGAAGCGCCTTGGTACTTTGAAAATACCGAAGATTCCATAAACACACTTGTAAATTTAATAGGCGCAAAAATGAGCGCTACGATAGGCCTAGATATTCAGCCTTCAAGATACCTGCTAGTGCGCCAGTCGTTTTCTTTCTCTATACCCTCCCCCGCGCTGTCCATAAAAGAATTCTTTTTTGATTACAATTTCAAAGATAAATTTTTTGTAAAGGCAGGTAAATTTGACGCTGTTTGGGGAGTATCGCCTAATTTCCCGTTTGCGAATCTGCTTGCCCGCATACCACTCGACATAGACAACCCCGGCGATCCATATCTGGCAAAGCTAAGTGTTCCAATAGGTATAGGCGGACTCGATTTCATTATGCTTACCCGTCCGGCGTACATTGATATGCAAAACCCGCGTTTGGAAAATTTTGGAGAAGGAATCAAATATAACCTAGCGTTTCAAAACTACGATCTGGATATAGGCTTTTTTTATTTTGAACGCATACCGTTTCGCGGCTTTATTTCCATGAAAACAACATTATTTAAAAACGTTGAATTCTATACAGAAGCCATGGTTAATGTAGCGTCAGAAAACTGGGATGAGTTTGGATTCTCCGGATCAGCCGGCTTTTTAATGGATTTTTTTGACGAGAAACTTATAATAAATACAGAACTTTATTATAATGGCGAGGGCGATTCCGCCACACTAAGAAGAAACAATTTATTGAATGACGAGCCTGAAGATTTTAGACTTTTTAATGGATTTAACAGCGCTTTGAACATTAGCTTTAAGCCGGGCAGTATCGATAAACTACATATTGTTTTGAGCTTCCTGTACGCTTTTGAAAAAAATTCGGCTCAGATTATTCCAGCCATAGCGTTTGAACCCGCCGACCATATTGAATTGTATTTGGGAGTCCCCATGGCGGCGGGCAGCCGCGATGAAAATTCTTATTACAGGCATAACGCGGACACAAACAACCGTCCTTTCAGTATTATCATGGCCGTTAAAATCAAAGGCGGCTATAAATACGGTCATTTTGAGTAAGATATGTGGTTAGAAGATCTAGCGTATAACCTTAAATGGTTTTTTTTAGGACTGCTGGATAAACCGCTCGCGACGCTCAAAAAATTATGGCGGCAGAAAACGGTAAAACTGGCAGTGTCCGCCGCGATTATCGTGCTAATCATCATTCCACTGGTCATAACACTGACGGCGAAAGCTGTTTTTAGCCCTCAGCCCCGGCAAACAACGGCAGGCGGCGCATTTAGACCCGACCCCATTGCGGCGAAAGATCTTTTTATACCGGATAAACCCGATTTTTTGCCGCCCGTCATGCTCGAGCGGCGGCAAAAAGAATTTTGGACAAGCGATGACGCGCTGGAATTTTGGACAGCGCCTTCGGATTTCCCTGATGAATTTTGGCGGAATAAACTCTCTGAATCTATAGACCACATTCTGGAGCCCCTGCCATGAATCCCCGCCGCCTGCGCTTATTGCCGCTGATTATCGTGTTTTTTGCGGCGTTTTCCTGCAAATCCACACCCCCCGCGATCGAGACGGAAGCCGCGCCGCTGGAAGCCGTGGAAATCGCTCCGGTAAATGATGAAGCGGAAGAAATCAGCCTTGCAATACTGGAAGAGGCCGAAGAGGAGGCGGAAGAAGAAGCGGAAGTCGCCGTCCGCGCGGAAGAAATAATAGAACCGCTCGATAAATATATTGATGTCGATTTAGTTGAACCCGCATACAATTTTAACGAACCCGAACTTGTCAGAGAACTGGAGACACCGGGCGAACTCGAATCGTCCGGCGATATAGCTTTAGATGAACCGCGAGAACCTCCGGCGGACGAAGCGCCGCCGGAGATTGCGGAAGAGCCGTCCGCCGCGCCGCCGGAAACTTCAGAACAAGAGCCGCCCGCGACAGAAACACCGGTGGAAGAAGAAATTGAAGAGTCGCCGCAAAACGAAGCGGGGGATGAACCGCCCCCTCCGCCGCCAGCGGCGGCTCTGCGAAATTCAGAGCTAATTGACGATACACCCGTCTCTCAGCCGCCGTCCGAGCCTATTAGAGCATTGCCTGTTCTGACAGCGCGGAATCCGCCGGTTGAAACCGCCGCCCCCGCGAAACCAGCGGCATCCCGCGTAATTTATACTCAGACGGAACGTATGTTTGAAGTCCCGTTTCAAGGGACAGGCTGGGTCTACATAGGGGAGGAGAACTCGGCTGACGGGATAAACTATGATTCCCGCCGCTTGAACGGCGAAACTCAAACTTTTACATTCAGAGCGTCCAAAGAAGGCGAATACACCCTAAAGTTTTATAAGCAGGATTTTTTACAAGATTACTATACAAACGAATATATCCGCGTTATTGTCTCCAGCGGAGCGCCTTTTGCGGATGAAGCCTTAATGGAGCAGGATGCGCTTAGCGGTAAAATCCTTGAAGCTAACGCCCTTAGCGGTGAAGACGCAATCGACACAGCGGCGTTAGCGCCGGCTGCCGCGCCGCTAACGGCGTCCGCGCCGTCCAGCCCCGAAGAATTTCTTCAACAGGCGCGCGATGCCTTCGACGCCCAAAAATACAGCGGAGCGGCAGCCCTGCTTGACGACTTTCAACGCCAACACCCCGCAATGAACGACGAGGCGTGGTGGTTGTACGGGCAGTCTCTGGAAAAATCCCCGCCGCCCGACCGCGATGTGCGGGGGGCGCTTGAAGCGTATTCGTACCTTACGCGGGAATACCCGTGGAGCAAATATTACAAAAACGCTCAAAACCGTATTGCGTTTTTGAATAGATTTTATTTTAATATAAGGTAGCCCCCCCCCCCCCCATCATACTTCCGCCGCCGCATCACATTAGCGGCGTTCAAAAACTTGACCCGTTCAACAAGCCGGCTTGAACAGTCCGGTTACATCGCCTCAAGGAATGGAATACATACAATATCGAATGCGGCGCGTAAGACGCGCCGGACGGCGCGGCAAAGAAGCAGGCGGGATTTTTTAAGCTCTGCATTTTCCGCCCCCAGTATTGGGCAGTCATGATAAAACCGGCTGAATTTTTTTGAAAGCTCGTACAACCACGCCGTTACCACGGCCGGGTTCATTTTTTTCGCCGCTTCGCTTACAGTTTCAGGCCAGGCGGCTATCGTTTTTAACAACTCCCATTCAGCGTCGCTCGTCAATAAGGCGGCGGATTCCACATCCAGCGCGGCATCGCCACTCGTGTTTTCTTTTCTCAGAATTGACGATATACGAGCGCCCATATACTGCAAATACGGACCCGTATTTCCGTTAAATGAAAGCGATTCGGCAGGGTTAAACAGCATATCTTTTTCGGGAGTAATTTGTAACAGATAGTAATGCAGAGCCCCCAGCGCTATTTTTTCGGCGGTTTCTTCCACATTGCCGACAGCCTCCTCCCGTTCTTTTTCGCGGATTTCAGCAAGCGCCATATCTTTCAACTTATCGATAAGGTCGTCCGCGTCTACAACAACACCTTCACGGCTTTTCATTTTGCCATCCGGCAAATTCACCATACCATAAGAAAGATGATATAAATCCCGCGCCCAGTCAAAACCAAGCCGCGAGAGCAGCGTAAATAAAACTTGAAAATGATAGCGCTGCTCGCTTCCTACCACATAAATCAATTTATCAAAACGCCAATCTTCATGCCGCTGTATCGCGGTGCCGAAATCCTGCGTTATATACAGTGAAGTTCCGTCTTTGCGCAGCAGAGCTTTTTTATCAAGATTTTCCGCGCTAAGATCCGCCCACACCGAGCCGTCAGCCTCTCGATAAAAAATATTTTTTTCTAAACCCTTCAGAACTTCGTCTTTTCCACGCAGATATGTTTCATTTTCAAAATAATATCTATCGAAAGATACGCCGGTGCGCTTGTACGTCTCTTTTATTCCGCTGACAGTCCAGTCGTTCATTTTTTCCCAAAGCGCCGTCGTTTCCGCGTCCCCGCTCTCCCATTTACGGAGCAATTCACGCGCCCGCTCTTCAGCGCCGGCGTCATTTTTTGCCATTGTGTTAAATTCAACATAACAGTCGCCGACAAAATGATCCATTTTTTTTCCGGCGGTTTCCGGCGTTGTACGCCCGAATTTTTCGATATACGCAAGCATAGACTTGCAGATGTGTATTCCGCGATTATTGAATATGCAGACCTTATACACCTCCGCGCCGCAGGCGGCAAGAATACGGGAAATGCTTTCGCCCAGCGCGTTATTACGCAGATGACCCAAATGCAGCGGCTTATTCGTGTTTGGACTGGAAAATTCCACCATTATACGCCGCCCTTTCAGAACATCGCTTTTGCGGAAATCCTTTTGTGTGTCGAACACCGCGCCAAGAATATCTATGGCGGAAGAGGCGCGGTCAAGGCGCGCGTTGATATAAGGGCCGGCCGGCGAAGCGCCTTTAAGTTTTGCCGCCGCCGCAACCGCGATTTGCGGCGGCGCTTTCTTAAAAAGTTTTGCGAATGAAAACATAGGAAACGCAATATCGCCCATTTCAGGTTTAGGCGGATTTTCGACAATCACATCGTCAACACTTATTGTTTCACCGCATCCGCTTTCTTTTAACAATTCATTCAAAACATGAACAACGCGCTCTTTCCAAACAGTTTTTATATCAAACATAGTTACTCCGGTTAAGGCGATATGGCAAGAGCCATCATTTTTGTAAAATCATCCGCGCCCTGCCTGCGAAAAGAGCCGAAGTTCTCATCGGTAAATGTACAGTTCAAGCAGTAGGCGATATTACGAACGCCGTTTTTTACAAGTAAGGCCGCATTAGCAGCCTGCATATCAATATACCAGTTTATATAGTTGTTGATTTCCTTTTTTTTTACAACAGCCCCCAGTGGAAAATCCGCCGCGTTTTTTTCATCTCCGCCGAATTCTTTTTCGTATAATAGGGCGCGTTCCTCGTCAACATTATAGCAGCAAGAATGTATGCACGGCCCTAAAATCGCCGCGATATTCTCCGGTTTTGACTGGTAAATTTCCTTTAGCAATTTTACCGCGTTTTCCGCTATGCCGGTGCCTTTCCAGCCCGAATGAAGAACGGAAAAAGCCCCGCTTACAGTGTCAAACAAAAAAACAGGAAGGCAATCGGCGATGGTTACAAAAAGACCTATGCCTGAATCATTTGCCGCAAGGCCGTCAACGTCATGTATTAAACAGCTATCATTTTTTGCAACAGACGCGACTCTGCGTGTATGCCGCTGAACACAATGAAAAATTTTCTTGTCCGCCGCGCCAAATTCAAAAAGGAATTTTTCACGTACAGCATCGAAGCCCATATTACCCGCCGCCCTAAGGCTTATAATACAGGAAATATCATTTAGCGCTTTGCCTTCATAGATAAACGGAAAATCCGCGGATTTTCCGTTCCC
>JAIRZA010000172.1 GCA_031267475.1 Spirochaetaceae bacterium
CGCATACAAACTAGGAGTTGAAAATGACTGCATACAGAACACTTTTTATGTATTTGGCAAAAGCCTTATCCGCGCCGCTCTTTGCGGCGGCCTTGGTTTCCTGCGCTACCACCACCTACAGCGGCGGGGATGCGCGTTCAATGACAGTTCCCATTACACGAAACGCATATTATGGGAAGCCCCAAGCAAGCCCCCAAAAAACCGTAGACGCATACATGGAGCAAGGAATAATGTTCGCGTCTCGTGATGAATTCGAACCGGCGATAAGAAATTTTACCGAAGCGCTTAAACTCGATCCAAATTATGCGGGCGCGTACTGCAACCGCGGCGTCGCCTATGCCGCTACAGGCGACTATCCCCGCGCTATCGCCGATCTTAACCAGGCGATAAAGCTCGACCCGAATTATACAAACGTGTATTACTACCGCGGCGTATCCTACGCCGCGGCGGGCGCTTATGACTACGCTATTGCGGATTTTAATTATGCCGCGAAGCTCGATCCTAGTAATGCGGAAATATACAACGGCCGCGGCATAACATATATCCGTAAAGGCGACTACGACAGCGCCAGAGCGGATTTTAAGCGGATTTTACAAATTAATCCTAATGATGAATTCGCATTATTTTTGCTCGCGCAACTAGACGGGCAGTAAAACAGTTGTCTGCATCCGCGCCCGCAGGCGCGCCGCCTGTAGGCGCGGATGTTTGTGAAAAATTTGCGCGGCGCTTTGTCTGTATAAGATTGGACTATACACTACAATATCAGGAGTTGAAAATGACCGCATATAAAACACTTTTTATGAATTGGGCAAAAACGCTATCCGCGCCGCTCTTTGCGGCGGTTTTGATTTCCTGCGCCACCGCCGGCGGCGCAGGCGCGGTTTCGCTTGAAGAAGCCATAGCGCAGTCCGCCGCGAATATCGCCGCGAATATCGCGACGGACTTGCCGCAAGGAACGCGGGTAGTCATAGCCGCCTTCAATTCCCCGGACAAAAATCTTTCCGGCTACATCATGGACGAGCTTTCGGAGGCGCTTGTAAACAGCAATTTAGAAACAGCCGATGGGCGCAATCTGGAATACGTGTACAAAGAACTTCGCATTCAATCTTCCGGTGATTTGGATGATGAAAGCGCCGTGGCCATAGGCAAATTTTTAGGGGCGCAGTACGTCATTACCGGAGAACTTGTGAACGCGGGCGGCGGATACCTCTATCGCTTAAATGGGATAAACGTAGAAACCGCCGCGCACGAAAGCTCGAACCGCTTTAACGTGAAGAACGACGCCGGCTTTAAAAATATGCTTGCCGCGCTCCAAGAAGAAAATCCCGTTACTCAAACGGCGGGTTACGGGGCGGAAAAAACAAATCCGCCCAAGACCGCCGGAACATATTTGGACCGTGGAATAACGTTCATGTCCCGTGAAGAATATTATATGGCGATAGAGGATTTTACCGAAGCAATTAACCTCGCCCCCCAGCTTGCGAGCGCGTACAACAGGCGCGGCTTTGCGCATTATCGTGAAGGCGATTTCGACCACGCTATCGCCGACTTCAACCAAGCTATAAAACTTGACCCTAATGACGCGGGCGCTTATTACAACCGAGGTATGGCCTACGTTGATAAAGGCGCCGGCTACGATGATGAAGGCGCCGTCCGCATTGATGAAGGCGACTTAGACAGCTCTCTCGAGGATTTCAACCAAGCCATAAAGCTAGACCCGAATCATGCGAAAGCTTATTTCAACCGCGGCCGCGTGTATACCCAAAAAGAGGACTGCAACCGCGCTCTCGCGGACCTTAGCCAAGCTATAAAACTTGACCCTAATGACGCGAGATCTTATGAATACCTCAATATTGTGTTAATTATGATTCAATTTTCGAATATGCAGTAAAACAGTTGTCTGCATCCGCGCCCGTAGGCGCGCCGTCTGTAGAAGCGCCTGCGGGCGGCGCGTCTGTAGACGCGGATGTCTGTGAAAATATTTTGCGAGGCGCTTTGCCTATATAAGATTAAACTATATACTACAAATATCAGGGGTTAAAAATGACTACATACAAAACACTTTTTATGAATTTGGCAAAAACGCTATCCGCTCCGTTCTTTGCGGCGGCTTCAAAAATACGCCTGCCGTCCTCCAAAAAGAAAATCCCGTTACCCAAACGGCAAGCTGCGAGTTGGGAAAAACAAAGCCGCCCAAGACTGCCGGAACATATTTGGAGCATGGAATAACGTTTATGCGCCGTAAAAAATATGACATGACAATAGAGGAGCTTATCGAAGCATTTGGACTTGCTCCCAATCCTGCGACCGTGTATGGCATCCGCGGTGATGAGCATTATAATAAAGGCGACTTAGACAGCGCTATCGCGAACTACAGCCAAGCTATAAAGCTTGACCCTAATTACACGGGCGCTTATTACAACCGAGGTATTGCCTACGATGATAAAGGCGACTCAGACAGCGCTATCGCGGACTACAGCCAAGCTATAAAACTTGACCCTAATGGCGCGGACGCTTATTTCAACCGCGGCGTCGCCTACGATGATAAAGGCGACCCCGACAGCGCTATCGCGGACTACAGTCAAGCTATAAAACTTGACCCAAATCGCGCGGACGCTTATTTCAACCGCGGCGCCGCCTACGATGATAAGGGCGACCCCGGCAGCGCCATCGCGGACTACAACCAAGCTATAAAGCTAGACCCGAATGACGCGGAAGCCTATTACAACCGCGGCATTGCCTACGATGATAAAGGCGACTCAGACAGCGCTATCGCGGACTACAGCCAAGCTATAAAGCTAGACCCAAATTACGCGGAAGCTTATTACAACCGCGGCGTTGTCTACGATGATAAAGGCGACTCCGGCAACGCTTTCGATGACTACAGCCAAGCTATAAAGCTAGACCCGAATCATGCGAAAGCCTATTGTAACCGCGGCAACATCTACGATGATAAAGGCGACTCCGGCAGCGCTTTCGCGGATTACAGCCGAGCTATAAAACTTGACCCGAATGACGCGGACGCTTATTACAACCGAGGCGGCGTCTACTATGATAAAGGCGACTTAGACAATGCTATCGCAGACTACAGCCAAGCTATAAAACTTGACCCGAATGACGCGGGCACATATTTCAAACGAGGCCTTGCCTACTATGATAAAGGCGACTTAGACAGCGCCAGAGCGGATTTTGAACGGGTCGTGCAAATTGATCCGAAAGATAAAAATACGCGAAAGAGGCTTCAATATCTGAACGCACAGATGAGCGCGCGGTAAAACATCCGCGCCCGTAGGCGCGCCGTCTGTAGAAGCGCCTGCGGGCGGCGTGTCTGTAGACGCGGATGTATGTGAAAAAAATTGCGCGGCGCTTTGTCTCTGCGCGATTAACTGCTATAATGATAATCATGGATTGTATTTTCTGCAAAATCGCGGCGGGAGAAATTCCCTCAAAAAAGATTTTTGAAGATGATGAAATGCTTGCGTTTCACGATATAGACCCCAAAGCGCCCCTGCATTTTCTGGTAATACCAAAGCGCCATATCAAAAACATCATGGAATGTGAGGCCGAAGACAGCGCCTTGCTCGGAAGACTCCTGTTCAAAGCGCAGGAAATCGCGCAGGAACTTGGCGGCGGCGAGGCGGGGGCGCGTTTTGTCATCAACTGTAAAAGCGACGGCGGGCAGACGGTGGACCACCTGCACATCCACACACTGGGCGGACGCAAGCTGGGATGGCCGCCAGGTTGACCTGCACGGCGATATACCGCGTCCTCCGCGTCCTATCCGCTGTTTACCTGTCCGCCGCGTTTTTGTCCGGTTTTTACATGGAAGCGCAGGAAATTCAAGGACAGGCGGAGGCGGCGCCGCGGCAAAGGCGGACGCCTAGCGCTTATGAAAACCCTGTTGATTTTATAGGCATGAGCGTTACGGAGCTTTTTGAAAATTTCGGACCGCCCGCCGCGGTTTACGCTTCACGCGGGATTGAGACATGGCAGGATGATGTCGTTTTTGAATATTCCGGTGTTGATTTTTATATTTATAAAGACAAAGTCTGGCAGTTAAGCCTTAACGCCGGAAAGGGAATACAAACAGGCGACCCGCGCGCGGCGGTTCTTCTTGTTTTGGGCGAAACTGCGAAAGATAACGGCGGTCATATACTAGGGCGGCTGCGCAACGCAAGCTGGCCGCTCGAATGGCGTTTCAATATCGAAGACGGTAAAGTGTCCGCAATTTATTTATACAGGATGGATTATTAAATGACAAAGATTTGCCTCTGTTTAACAGCAAAAACAATAGAACGGGATTTAGAAATAATCAAAAAGTACAGAAAATACATCGACATAGCCGAGCTGCGGGCCGACTGCCTGTTGCACGAGGAATGTTTTTCGATACGGCGTTTTCCAGAACTTGCCGGACTGCCCGTGATTCTTACCATACGCCGCAAAAGCGACGGCGGCAATTTTGATATGAGCGAGCGTTCCCGCATAGTTCTTCTTTCAAAGGCAATGGCGTTTGCCGAAGTCGATGTGCGGCACAACTTTGCGTATGTTGATTTGGAAGAAGATTTGGAACTGCCAAGTTTGGAGGAAGCCGCCCGCGCTTTCGGCACAAAGATAATCCGTTCTTTTCACAGTTTTACAGGGCCGCATGATAAATTAAGAGAGCGCATAAACGCCATGTACCATGTGGGCGATGAAATCGTCAAGGCCGCCATCAAAGCGGAAAGTCTTGATGATGTAACGCAGTTGTTCGAAATATCCCGCGAATTGGGCGACAGGGAAAAAATACTTGTAGGCATGGGTGATAACGCCGTCTGCTCACGCATCCTATCGCAGAAACTCGGTTCGTATCTTTGCTATACCGCGGCTAAAGGCGAGCCCGATTTACCGCAAGCCGCGCCCGGCCAGCCCGACCCTGTCGAGCTTAACACCCTTTACCGGTTCCGCTCGATTACACAAGACGCGGAAATTTACGGCATACTTGGGTATCCGCTCAAGGCGACGGCGAGCCCGCTCTTTTTTAACGGGGTTTTTGAGCGCGAGAACAAAAACGCCGTGTATGTGGCCTTCCCTTCACAGCTCGCAGCCCCGTTTTTCAGACTTGCGGACGAGATAGGCTTGCGCGGCGCGGCTGTTACAGTGCCTCATAAAGAAGCGGTATTGCCTCATCTGGCTTCAATGTCGGATCAGGTTGCTTCCGTGGGCGCTTGCAATACGATTGTCCGCACGGACGAGGGCTGGAGCGGTTACAATACCGATACAGAAGGATTCTCCGGCTCGCTGCTGGATTTCATAGGCCGCAAGGATTTCAAAGGAAAACGGGCGACAATAATCGGTGCCGGGGGCGCGGCGCGCGCTGTGGCTTCCGAACTTCACAGGCTTAAGGGCAAGGCGCTGATTCTAAACAGAAATAAACTTCGCGCCCAGCAACTCGCCGGCATATATAACTTTGAATACGCCGGATTAGACCCGGACGGGTTAAAACTCATCAAAAAATTTTCTGACATAATCATACAAACAACATCTGTGGGCATGGAGCCGGATGTGAACGGCGACCCGCTAAGAAATTATCAATTCACGGGCAAGGAAGTTGTGATGGACATCATTTATAAGCCGGAGCGCACCGCTTTGTTAAAACGCGCCGCCGCCGCAAATTGCCGTGTGTTAAATGGAGCGGATATGCTGCTGCGGCAGGCTAAATTGCAATATCAGCACTTCTTTGGGAAAAAATACCCCGAAGAATGAGCGTTTAAAAATGTCTCTAAACTGGAAAGAGATAGACCTCGTTTTGTCTGAACTGGATTTGGCAGGCTGTCAAATCCAGAAAATAAACCAGAGCGGCTTTGACGTGCTGTCGCTTAGGGTCTACAGGCAGGGGCGCGTTCATACTCTGCTTGCCGTTATACGAAGCGGCGTATGCCGTCTGCATGAAACTTTCCGCGACATTCCAAAAAACGACAAGCCGCTGCGCTTTGGCGAACTGCTAAAATCCCGCATCATAAACGGCTGGATAGAAGATGCGGCGCAGATCGGCGGCGACCGTATCGTGCGTTTAGTGATACGGCGCGGCGAGCTTCGGTACAACCTGTACTTCCGCTTATGGTCTAACGCCGCCAACGCGCTGCTTTGCGATACAGACGGCAAAATCATAGACGTAATGCGGCGCCTGCCAAAACGCGGCGAAATATGCGGCGAATATTACAAACCGGAACTGACCGCCTCCGCCGCGCTCGACGACGGACGCTATTCCATTCGTAAACTTGAGGGCGAAGGCGGTTTTAACGAAAAAATTGACCGCTGGTACGCGGAGCAAGGCGAAGCCTTGTCTCTCGAAGCGCTGCGGACGGAGGCGACGCGGCGGTTTGAAGGCGGTATAAGCCGTCTTGAAGCGGCTTTGGCGCGATTGCGCGAAAAAGAGGCTGAATACGCGGACGCGGCGCGGCTTAAAGAGTATGGCGGCTTAATCATGGCGAATTTGCCTTTACTCAACAATTCGTACAGTTCAAGCCAAGATTGGATCGAAGTGGAAGATTTTTATTCCGGCGGCGGTTCAATCCGAATAAAAATTGATCATAAAAAAAGCGGCGTGGAAAACGCCTCCGCATATTACGATAAGTACCGTAAAGCAAAAAGCGGGCTTGCCGATGTACGCGCCGAGATTACAAGGACTGAATCTAAGATAATCCATGAAAAAGAGCATTTGGATAGTCTTTTGGCTGAAACTAACCCGCTGCGTCTGCAAAAACTCATTGGCGGCGCGGGACAAAGCAGTGTAAAGAAAGACGGGCGTAAACGTCCCTGTTTGTCGTTCCGGCGCGGCGAATGGCTTTTAATTGTCGGGCGCAGCGCGAAAGAAAACGATGAATTGTTGCGCCGCCATGTTAAGGGAAACGATCTTTGGCTGCATACGCGCGATTTTGCGGGATCTTATGTGTTCATAAAGCAGCGTTCCGGCAAAAGCGTGCCACTGCCCATACTTCTTGACGCGGCGAATCTTGCGCTGTTTTATTCTAAGGGACGCGGCGCGGGCAAAGGCGAACTTTTTTATACACAAGTAAAGTACCTTCGCCGCGCAAAAAACGGCCCCAAAGGGCTTGTGCTGCCAACGCAGGAAAAAAACTTAAGCGTTACACTGGACAGTCTGCGCTTAAAAGAACTGGAAAACTGCCGCGTGTGATCCAGCCCCGCTCTGTACTTCCGCGCGCCGCAAAATGCGGAGCGCTTTGCTTGCCTTCGTGTTTATGAGGGCCGCGAATTGGGGGGGGGGGGGGCTACTCCATGAGCGGGTTGTACGACGGCAGTTCGAAGTCGTCCAAAGCGGGCATAGTAAAATCGAGCGATGGTCCGCTGTTTTCCACCTCGTCCACTCTGTTTACGGCGGGAGCCGGTCTGCCGGCGGGGGCTGACGCGGGAAATTGACTTATATCCAGCGACGGCATCTTCAAATCAGAAAGCACATCGCGGTCGTCGAAAGCGCTCACGCCGCTGCGCAGCGACTCTATAGCCGTATGCGACCGGTAGCCGCCGCCGGCTTCGTGGTAAGAGCAGTATTCTACGGGGCGGTATTTATCTAAAAATGTTAGTACGACCTCTCCTTGATTACACGCCGGGGTCAAAAGCTGTCCTGATTTCGCGCAAACCCGTATATCAACAACGCCGCTTTCCGGACGCCTAAAGTCCTTTGCCGGAAGCCCCCGGTGGACATCGCGCATGAAGTCTCCCCATATAGGACCCGCCAGCGTCGCGCCTGTCAGCGTAAGCCCAAGCGAATTGCCCGGCCTGTCAAAACCGAACCAAATGGCTGTCGTATAATACGGCGTAAAGCCCACGGTCCACGCATCCGACCAGTTTTGCGTTGTGCCGGTCTTGCCCGCCGCCGCGATACGATAACGCTCGCCTTTATCGTTCACAAACACAAATTTCGCCCCCTGCCCGCCCAGAGTTCCAATTTCCACCGTCTTTTTCAAAAGCCCCGTCATGACATAGGCGTTTTGCGGGCTTATAAGCTGAATCGCGCTGCCTTTTTGCCGCTGCTTCTGCCTGATTTCACGTTCATTGTCAAGGATAACAGTGCCGTTGCGGTTTTCAATGTACCGAATGGCCATTGGGGTAACTTCCCGTCCCTCATTCGCAAACACGGCGAAAGCCCGCGCCATCTGTATTGGCGCAATCGATATGATGCCCAGTCCGATAGGGTACAAATGGGGGAAGGTGCGGCGTTTAACGTTAGGGTCTGTTATCCCCAAAAGCATCGCAGCCCTGTCTATAGCGGTGTCGAAACCTATGGTATCCAGAATTTTGAGAGAGGGGACATTCATGGACTGGGCAAGCGCGTCGTACAAAAGCACAGTGCCTTTCCATTCGCCTCTAAAATTGAGGGGGATATACGGGGTGCCGTCTTCATTGTGAAAAACGACAGGCACATCATATATCATTGACGACGGCGTGAATTTTCCGCTGTCTATAGCCGCCGAATAATACAGCGGCTTAAAACTGGAACCGGGCATGACATACCCCTGCGTCGCCCGTATGAGTTGATTATTTTCATCATATTTTGAGCCGCCTATTAAGGCCTTTATATAGCCGGTTTCGTTTTCAATAAGAATGAGCGACCCCTCGACCACATTCTCTTCGGTGTTTGCTTTTAATTCAACAAAACCCGCGTTAGAAATATCTTTCATGCCTTCAAGCCCAAACGCGAGGGCGGCAAGGTCTATCACGGGGTTTACCACTTTGGTATAGCGGTTCAGAGCGCGGGTTTCGTTACGCTCCTGCGATGTGCCTCTTAGGATGTTCACATCAAATGTCAGCGACAGGAGGTCTACTATCGGGATGTACGTACGCTCGGCGCGGACAAGGCGGTTGCCTGAGGAAACGCGATACTCCCTGTTGGCGCGGGTTATTCCCTCGGACATATATCTTTGCGCGGAGTCCTGAAAATTTAGATCGAGTGTTGTATGCACAGTGTATCCGTCGCGGTAGTAATCCATTGTTTTATACATCATGCTGTCAAGCTCGCGGCGCACATACTCGCTGAACCAAGGCGCCTTGTCATCGCGGTTAAAATAAGCGGCCTGCGACACCCGTGTATAATCGTAGTTTTCCCAGTATTCGCTAAAAGAAACTTCTGTATCGGATTTTGTAGTGTAGCCCAGCTCGACCATACGGCTAAGGACGCTAAGCTGCCTGTCCATCGCAAGGTTTGGGTTGTCTAGCGGATTGTATTTCGAGGGGCTTGAAAGCTGAATTACCAAAATGGCGGATTCGGCAAGGCTTATGTCTTTAGCGCTGTGTCCAAAAAAGTATTTGCTGGCGGCTTCCACACCGTAAACGCCCGGCCCCATATACATATAGTTTAAGTATATTTCAAGAATTTCATTTTTTGTGTAGCGCCGCTCCATCTGCAATGCCCACCACAATTCGCGGATTTTGCGGGAAATCTTTCGCTCGGAACGGTCGGTGTACAGTGTTCCGGCTACTTGCTGGGTTATGGTTGAACCGCCGCCTAAGTTCTGCCCTATCACCAAACCGTAAGCGGCGCGGGCTATACCGCGTACGCTAAAGCCTTTATGTCTGTAAAAATCGGGATCTTCGCGGGCAAGCACGGCAAAAATAAGATGGCGCGGCAAGTCGGCAAGCGATACAAGCTCGCGCTTTTCATCGGCGGAAAATTCGGTGATAAGCGTACCGTTTATATCAAGGATTTTGGTTGGCAGGGCGGGCGCAAATTCCTGAAAATTTTCCTGATTCATAATATTTACCGTTTCAGCCAGCGCTATGCCCAGCGCCGAACCTATTCCGGTAACAAAAATAACGGTAAAAACGCCTATTATACGCACAAATCCGCGTCCACCACTACTATTTTTCATGAATTAAATGATAGGAAAATTGAGAGCCAGTGTCAACGCGCTGCCTTTTAAAAAAGACAGGTCATCTTTCTTTGAGTATTTCCAGAAAGTCATTCCGTTTCATCCGGCGACCTCTAAAAGCCCTTTATGTTCTTTAACTTCTAACGCGCCATCCAGTATCCAAGCATATATCTCACGGAGCGACTTTTCAAAGTCTTCGCAATTCGCCTTGTGTGGTGTATTGCGGATAATCATCAAGATGTCCGATATAATATCCATCGTCAATATATAAGAGTATTTGGATTTCATAGTTTCTCCTGTTCGTGTAATTCGCGCGGACAGACTCTTGGTCTGTTGTGGTTAAAATGAGAATTGCTGGTTTGATTGACATTTTTCTGCCATATTTATTATAATAGTTTATCCTTCCTGCTGTTTGCTCTTTACCCTAACTGGGCGCGCGGCTGAAGTAAGGCAATTTGAACTTAGGAGGTCCGTATGGGTTTCTTAGATCTTTGCCTTCTTTTTATGGGCATAGCTCTAATCATGAACAGTGTTGCGGTTATATTAAACGGAAACACAAAAACCACGGCTTTTATCAATCTTGCGACAGGCTCGCTTTTTGAGTCTTTTGCGCTTCTCATGATTGGTAATTTCATCGGATTAGTCGACTCGCCGGTTGGCTGCAACAATGTTGTGGATATTCGGCGGATACGGCGCTTGCGCCGCATCCCGCATATCAGTCCCAGCTTTGAAACAGGGAGGGTGTAAATGGCTGATTCCAAAACCGTTTCTTCTTTTTTCAAAAAACAGGGCATCGACCTTTCCTGGAACCGGCTGGGGATCAAGGGTATGGGCGCGATGGCGCAGGGGCTTTTCGCGTCGCTTTTGATCGGGACAATTTTCAACACGATTGGGACACAAACCGGGATTGATTTTCTGAACAAGATCGGAGGATTTGCGACAGGCGTTACCGGTGCGGCGATGGCCGTTTCTATCGGTTTTGCCCTCGAAGCGCCGCCTTTTGTCCTTTATTCGCTGGTCGCGGTGGGTCAGGCGGCAAATGGTCTTGGCGGCGCGGGCGGGCCGCTTGCGGTCTATTTTATCACGTTGATCGCGGTGGTTGCCGGGAAGCTTGTTTCAAAAACCACCCCTGTAGATCTGATCATAACGCCTCTGGTAACGATTGCGGCGGGTGTCGGCGCCGCGTTTCTGCTCGCGCCGCCCATCGGGAAGGCCGCGTCCAGCATCGGAATCGCGATCATGTGGGCGACCGATATGCAGCCCTTCATCATGGGCATCGTAGTGTCGGTAATCGTGGGGATCGTTCTGACGTTGCCGATTAGCTCGGCGGCCATTTGCGCGGCCTTGGGACTGACGGGGCTCGCGGGCGGCGCGGCGCTAGCCGGTTGTTGCGCGCACATGGTCGGGTATGCGGCGGCCTCGTTCCGTGAAAACAAAATCGGCGGCCTCCTCGCGCAAGGCTTGGGCACATCGATGCTGCAAATCCCCAACCTCGTGAAAAAACCGGTGCTCTGGCTGCCAGCGGTGATTTCATCGGCGGTCAACGGACCGGTCGCTACCTGCTTTTTCAAACTGGAACAGAACGGCCCCGCAATCGCGTCCGGCATGGGCACCTGCGGGCTTGTCGGCCCCATCGGGGTCGTAACCGGCTGGCTCTCCCCCTCTGAAGCGGCAATCAATGCCGGGCAAATACCGGGCGGCTCGACATTCGACTGGGTCGGTCTCATAGTAATCGCGTTTGTCATCCCCGTGGTCGTTACCCTCGCCGCCTCGGAAATCATGCGCAAAAAAGGCATCATCCAGCCCGGCGATTTGAAAATAGATTGTTAGCGGGCTCGTCCTAATCTGCTTGCGGATTCTTGCGTCTCGGCGGCGCAAGAATCCCGATTATCCGGTGTGCCGCGCGTTTTAACGGCGGCTGGTATGTTTTCCTGAAAATTATTGGACACCTTCACTAAAACGCATACCCTTCATGGTTGGCGCCGTATGCAGCCGGTTTTACCTTAAAACCGGCTGCGGGTTTGGGATGTGTTGCTTTTGGAAGTTCAGGAATTGCCGCAAAACGATAATTCCTTGCGATTCGTGACTATGGATGACGCGCTTTTTGTGGAGTATTGGGACGAGGCCGCGCCGCCTGAACGCCGGATAAAAAGGCGGCTTGAAAAAACGGACGCATTAACAAGAGATTGGATGCCTTCAAAAAAGCTATTTTTAAACTATTCCGCAAAATAAAAATCGCCTTATCGGAGCGAAAGCTCGAAGTGAAGACGGCTTACGGTACGCTGGCGCGTAGGGCTGAACGCTGCGCGTTCAGCCCCGGAGTTTGCGCGTAGCGCAAACTCCACCAATCTATCGGGATACTACCGCGTAGCGGATGTGAAACCCACTAGTGGGCTGACGGGATGATAGCGCGGAGCGCATGGGAAAAAAACCTGTTTACAGTTCCGCGTGGTTTTTGATATTATAAAAAGAATGGGAATCTCTGAAAATATCCAGCGAATCAAAGACGAGATACACGAAGTTTGCCTGCGGACAGGGCGAAAT
>JAIRZA010000045.1 GCA_031267475.1 Spirochaetaceae bacterium
GTAGTGAACCTGACCACGCCGCTGTTGTAACGGCTGCGGTAAGTCAATTCACGGCTTTCATGCGGCGAGGCGCTTTTTTCCGCTTCGTCAAAACGCGCCAGCGCCGCCTCGTTCTGCCCCATCGCCGCGTAAGATGAGCCCAGTAAATAAGAGGCGTAAGGCGCGGTCTTGACATCTTTCAGCGCTTCGATATAAGACCCGGCGGCCTCGGCGTACATACCGCGTGAAAAATAAACATTCCCTTCAACAAGCTTAAGCTTAGCCGTCTCCGGCGCGCAAGATACGCAGAGCGCGGTCAAAGCCGCCGCCGCCGCCCTCTGAATCATTTTCATCATATTAAACCTTCCCGGACACACCCGGTAATAAATCCTTGAATTTTAGCAATATCTGTCATAGAATTACAATATGACCAAAAAAGAATTACGCGCCATCATGAAGCAAAAACTTAACGCGCTGCCTAAACAACAGTTCGCGGAAGAAGGAAGGCTCGCCGCCAAACGCTTGGCGGACACGCGCCTGTGGAACAATTACGAGCGGATTTTGATATATCTTGCAATGCCCGACGAGATTGATACATCAACACTGCTTAACATCGCGTTTGCCGCCGGAAAGGATGTTTACGCGCCTAAAGTTGAGACCGAAACAACCATGCGTTTTTTCCGGGTAACGCCGGATGAAAGCTCGTGGGTAAAAGGCTCTTTCGATATTAGAGAGCCCGCCGGACGGGAAGAAGATGTGTTTAAGCCGGAAAAAGGCAAGGCTCTTGTAATCTCGCCCGGTCTCGCCTTTGACCGCGCCGGCGGACGGATAGGGCGCGGAAAGGGGTTTTATGACCGCTTTTACGAGAAGCTGTTTGCGGCGAGCCCAGAATCCGCCTGCTGCGCTCTGTGCATGACGTGCCAGATTGTAGACATAGTGCCGGTCGATAAATTTGACCGCAAGGTAAACGCGATATGCACAAAAGACGAGTTCTTTATGCTGGAAACATGAGGCTTCAAGCGTCTAAGCAAACGCCGGCTTATTCGCGGCGTGGAGATATATACCGCAGCCGGCCTAAGCTGTCCGGCGCTAAAAGCCGATAATAAAATCATGGCTTTTATTCAACGGAATATAAGGGCCGCGGTCATTCCATTTGTTTTATTCGTCTGCGTGTCTCTCGAAGCGCGCGAGATTAAAAGCAGCGTTATATGCTCGCTTGACTGGGAACAGATGCGCATTGACGCGGAGCTAAGTGTTGATCTCGCGGCGGCGGGAATAAGACTTCCGTCAGGAAGAACGCAGGCGGAAGAGATATTGTTCTCGCATTATTTTGATAGAGTGCGGCCGTTCATTCTGTCAATTAGACTTGATTCGTCCAGTCTGATAGGCGATTTGGTGGAGTCCGGCGAAATTTCGCCCGCTCTGGTGGACGCGCTGGCGTCTCAAGCGTCGCGTCAAGCGCCTAAATATTCGCTGGATTTCCAGACTATCGGCTCCGGCTATGTGATAGACTTAAAAAACGTCAGCTCAAAACTTGCCGGACACAAGCAAAACACCCGGATGACGCGCGTTATCAACCCTCCGCCTGTCGCGGAGTATACCGGCATAATAATAATAGCGCAGGATAAACTGCCCGTTCACGGACGGAAAGACTCTGAAGAACTCCTCCCCTGCCTGTTTCCTAAAATTTGGGATACCGAAATGAATCTGATATACGATAAAGGAATGACTAAGCCCGGCTGGGCGGCGGATTTCGCTATGGTTCATTATACCAGCGTTGACAGCATTTTTCAGGATACGCCTTCGGGTTTGAGCCTCGCCCTGCAAGAAATCGTTGGGAACAGACCGTTGCGCATCATAGCGCGGGGCGTTTTTGGTATAAACCCGACAGACCCCGTAATCGACCGCGTTGACGCGCTCACAATAATTTCTTCCGAAGCAAACAAGCAATTATTGAGCGAAGGGCGTGTAGCCTTCATCGCGCCCGCCGCGGTTCTTAGCAAAGATTTATGACAGGTACGAGGCGTTTTCCGCTGTTTGTAATTAGACATCATCGTGAAACCTCAACGCGCCGGCGGCAAATGCTTAAATCCCCCCGCATCCAAGCCGCTGTTCCAGCCGTCGCGAAACCGTACGGATTTTTCAAGAGACTGGTGAATTTCGCGCTTTGCTTTTTTGCAGGCGCGTCCGCTTTCGCGCTAGGCGAAAGCGTGTTGAAATTTGGCGGACGGGAAGGCTGGGAGCAGTTTTCCCGCCGCGACGGTGTCGCGGAACTGGAGCAGATCAGCCAGTACAAGACGCTGGCCTTGAATTCAGCCGCGCCAAATCAGGACGCGGCGCTTGATATGGCGCTCTCGTTTGACCAAGACGGCGCATTCACCGACAGCGCCGGGCACTACACGCTGCAAGTTCCGGACACGGTTTACAAAGCCGGATCCTCGCAAGCGCGTTTTGGCTCCGGCGCGGCGATATTTTCAGGAGCGCTGTCCGCGGCGGCTTATAAAAATCAGGCGGACGCCGGGGCAATCATAATGCGAGCCCGCGGAAACGAGGCGCTTTTTTCGGCCGGACGCAATGTTGGCGATTTTTCCATAGAATTCTGGCTTCATCCCGTAAGCGTGGAAAACGGCGAGGAGCCTTTTAGCTGGACGGCGGCGGCGAGTGGCGCTTATAGAGTTCAGAATTTAAGCTGCTCCGTATCAAGAAACCGCATGGAATGGGATTTTGAGAATTTCTTTTTTGAATCCGCGGTTCAGTCAGATACGCCCGCCAAAAGCGTAACGGTAAGGCTTA
>JAIRZA010000076.1 GCA_031267475.1 Spirochaetaceae bacterium
GTGATATAAATTCAGCGTATGGGCTTGGCCAAAAAGCATATTCAAGAATTAAAAAGTCAGGATATAGGCGCTTTCTTGCAAGAAAATACCGTTAATAACGCCTATATCATGGGACTCCTTGAAAATCTGGGAAGGCTTCCGTCTTCTTTTAACGGCGACTGGCTTGTAAAGCTGCTTGACAATGAGAACAGCGGTATACGTTTTCTTGCGGTGAAAAATTTAGGGAAATTAAAAAATGATTGTTTTCTTAGCGTTCTAAATAATGTTGCTATAAATGATTCTGATACAAATGTGCGCAGGGAGGCTGTTTCCGCAATTGGGCGGCTTCGTAAATTAAATTCAAAAGAAATATTGTTTAACAAGCTTAAGGACGAAGATCCAAAAGTTGTTTGCCAAGCAATTCGGGGGCTTTTAGTTTTTAAGGGCATGGAAGAAGTGGATAAGCAATTAAAGCCGCTGCTTAATCACCAGAATGAAATGGTTCGGCAAGTTATCCGTAAAGAATATTTTTCATCGAAAGAAACAAACAATCCGCAAAAACATACTGAAAGTTATGACTATTTAAAAAATATTGTTGTACATGGCGATACAATAGAAACAATGAAGTTGTTAAAAGATGAAAGTGTTCATCTTACATTTACATCGCCGCCGTATTACAACGCGCGCGATTATTCTATTTATCCTTCATATAAATATTATCTTGAATTTTTACGCAATGTTTTTCAAGAAGTGTATCGAATAACAAAAGAGGGGAGGTTTCTGTTGCTGAATACTTCTCCAGTAATTGTTCCGCGTGTTAGCCGCTCCCATTCAAGCAAGCGGTATCCTATTCCATTCGATATTCATCATTATCTTATGGAGATGGGTTGGGAATTTATTGATGATATTATCTGGGAAAAACCTGAAGCAAGTGTAAAAAACAGGATAGGCGGTTTTCAGCAGCACCGTAAGCCGCTGGGATATAAACCAAATACAGTAACTGAATATATTTTTGTTTACCGTAAATCAACAGAAAAATTGCTTGACTGGAATATACATCAATATGATGATGAAACTGTCAAAGAAAGTAAAATAACCGGCGAATTTGACACCACAAATGTTTGGAATATCGACCCCTGTTTTGACAAGGTACATTCAGCGGTTTTTCCCATAGAATTATGTAAAAGAGTAATACAATATTATTCTTATAAAAACGATTTAATTTTTGATCCCTTCGGCGGTAGCGGCACTGTTGGAAGAACCGCTAAAACACTTGGAAGATATTTTTTTCTGACTGAAAAAGATGAAAAATATTTTTCGTATATGAAATCAAAATTTTCGTTTGAATTAGGTGATGATTGCCCCGCAAAATTTATGTCTTTTAATGATTTCAAAGGAACTATTGTATGACGCTTACAGATAATGTTGTCAAGAATATTATTCGAAAGCTGCTTAAAAGCGAAGACTATCGTGTTGAGATTACTGCGTTAATCAATGCTGAATTTTTACAATTCGCTATAGACTTTTTTAAGCAAGTTGTTGAGGCGAAATTACAAAACAAAAATATTGCAACGGATTGGTATAAAAAGGTTTTTCTTGACCATAATTTAACTTCAAATGAAATTGCCGTAAATTCTGGATTAAATATGAAAACGATATACAATATGTATAACTCATCCACAAAAGAGATTGTCATAGACGCCGCAGAAGAGCATTATGACGCTTTGTATAAAAATATAGAAAAGTTGATAGAGTCCACTCCGGATTTAGAGTTGATGCTTACTATAAAATTCAAGGGTGTTTCTGTTGATCTGAATATAAGTGAAAGTTTAATTGTTATAAATACTCTTGCTGTAAAGCGCTCGGCGCTGCGCGGCGGCGCATGGAGCACTGCCGGAAAACAGGTCGAGAAATTTTTAATGACAACACTTTGTAAATTATATTCGATTGATGAAAAAAACTATGAATCAAAGTTTGTTAGGGATCATTCTAAAAGTGTTGATAGAGAAGTTGATTTCTATTTGAAGAATGATAGCAAGAAATACCGGTGTGAAGTAAAACTTATGGGGCAGGGAAATCCGGAAAGCGCGGACGCTATTTTTGCGAGACATTCTGATATATTCGTCGCGGACAGGCTTTCCGATCAAAACAAAAAACAAGCGGATGAATTGAATGTCAGCTGGGTAGAAATGCGCGCTGAAAATGGTTATCGCCGTTTCAAAACGATTCTTGAAATACTGGATATTCCACATAGAGATTTCACCGGAAATTTGGACGATAGAATTGATGAGATATTTATGGATTTATTCGCAGCGAGGTCTAATTCCCCGCCCTAAAAAGGGCGGGGAGGTTCATTTAACGAGCGCGCCTGTCTTGAAAACCTTAGCTAAAACAACAACCTGTATAATGCCCGCGTTATACAAGACGAGTTAAGCTATCTAAATAATATCACATCCTCTTTTCTTGGCATAATTTCCCCTATGACGGCGGCGTATTCATCTCCGGCGCTTCTTATGCGGGCGGCAAGCTCCTCCGCTTCGTCAGGGGAGGCGGCTATCAAAAGCCCGCCCGATGTTTGCGGGTCGAACATCAACTCCTGGGCGGCAAAAGGCAGCAGACTAACATCAACAGACTTTTCCACCCGGTTGCGGTTGCGCTGTCCGGCGGCGGTCAACAGGTACTCATCCGCATAGCCCGCCGCTTCGGGAATAAACGGCAGCGCGTCTGGATAGAGCATAATCGACGCGGAATCTCCGGCCATCTCTAAAGCATGAACTAGCAGCCCGAAACCGGTAACATCCGTGCAGGCGCTGACATCGAAACCCGCCATGCTTTCGGCGGCGTAACGGTTCAGCCTTTCCATCGAGGCGACCGCCCGCCCGACCGCCGCCTCGTCCGCCATCTCCACCCGCAGCGCGGCCATAACAATACCCACGCCAAGAGGTTTAGTAAGTATTAACTTATGCCCAGCCTTCGGCGTATTGTTGCGCAGCACCATAGATGTTTTGACAATACCAGTAACAGACAGCCCGTATTTAGGCTCTTTGTCGTATATCGAGTGGCCGCCGCCCAGCACGGCTCCGGCTTCAGTGATTTTTTCCGCGCCGCCGGACAGTATATCCGCCAATACTCTTTTGTCCATCGATTCCGGAAAACACACCAGATTCAGCGCCAGCAGAGGACGGCCGCCCATTGCCCACACATCGCTTAAAGCGTTTGCCGCGGCGATTCGTCCGAATGTCTTCGCGTCATTGATCATGGGCGGGAAAAAATCAACCGTGCATATAAGCGAACGCTCATCATCTATCTGATAAACCGCCGCGTCATCGGAGGTGTCGTATCCCACGAGCAGGCGCGGGTCGCCGCCGGTTTGAAGCCCCGCCAGCAAGCGTGAAAGCCCCTCGCTCTCAATCTTAGCGCCGCATCCGCCGCTCACGCAGTTTGACAACAGCGAATCATTATTTTTTACCATAAAAACTTCCTCAATGTTCCTCCGGGAAAACAGAATTCTTAACTGGCTGCGCCGCTGTATTTTGTGTGTAATTCCTGTTTTTCCAATTCTTCAAGATCGATTCTGTCGTGAAGTATGTCCTCGTTAATCTCGTGTTCCAGTCTTCCAGACATAAAACCCGACAGAATACTGTCGCTCACGTTTATCAGCGTTCGTCCCATATCGATGATAAAATCAATCGAGATAAGTATGGTAACCAATTCTATCGGAAGCCCCATCAGGGACAGCACAAGGAGCGAAACATTGATGGCGCCGCCGCCCACTCCGGCAGTTCCAATAGAAGCGATTACCACATACAAAACAAGCGGCACAAGGAAAGCCGGGGACCAGACATTCCAGCCTTGTACGAGTCCCACAAGAATCGCTAACATCGGCGGAGTCAATCCGGCGCAGCCGTTTTGTCCGATGCACGTACCTAGCGCCGCCGCCAGATCAGCGTTAGCCTCGCCCACACCAAGACTGCGCTGAGCCTGTATCGTAAGCGGTACTGTCGCCGCGCTGCTTCTGGAGCTAAAGGCAAAGAGCAGCGCGGGCGCAGTCTTTTTCAGATACACCAAAGGCGAAATCCCCCCAACAGCGGCAATGACAAGGTGCATAACGAAAATCGCCAGCATTACAATAAAGGATGCCGCAATGACCAGACCAAGCTGGATGATGAACTGCCCGCTCCCCGAAGCGACACGGACGGTGATTATCGCCAGAACGCCGTAAGGGGTGAATTTAATCACAAAGTTGACCATCTTCAGCACCAGCGCATAGGCTGTTCCTAGAAACGCCTCGAATCGCGCTCCAATCACCGCGTCTTCTTTTTTGACCGCCAGATATGCGAAGCCCAGCATCACGGCGGCGAATACAACCGGCAGCACGGAATTGGAAGAGAAGGCGGCGAAAATATTATTCGGTATTAGATTGGTGATGGTTGTCGCCACGTCCGCGGGTTGGGAGGTAGACGCCGTGTATTCAATAAGATAATCCGCGCTTAAATTAAAAATCCGGACTACAATTATGGTAAAGACCGCTGAAATAGCGGTGGTTGCGAGCAGGAAGGCGATAATCCGCCCCGCTTTTTTGAAGCCCTCGCCGAAACTTGTCAATTTTGTAATCGCATTGATGATGGACACCAGCACCAAGGGCACGATGATCAATTGCAAAGATTTGGTAAAAAGGGAACCGGTAATATTTATCCACTTTTTGATTGAAGCCCCCGCGCCGGTTGTGGTTTCCGCGCCAAAAATAAGCTGCAAAACAACACCAAAGGCGGCGCCTATCACCAGAGCTAAACCCACGCGGGCCGTAAACCCCAGTTTTTCGCGCAGCGCCGCTAACAAACCCCAAAGACCGGCAAACACCGTCAAGCCAAGGACTACCCAACAATTTGTTAATGTAAACATAAATTATTTAACCTCTCTTACCGGGTCGCTTCCCCGGAAAATGTGAACACGGTATGGCGCAAATACTGCCGGCGGCAGCCGCCGCGCCTCTACTCCTGTACCTCGATATTGAATTCCCGCGCAATGATTTTCGCGGTTTTTTCTGTTATCTCGCCGGTAAACGCAATGCACTGTTCTTGCAGCTTGCCGGCTTTCATGTACTCGCCCTTTGTGTGAATGTGGCAGCAGAGCACACCGTCATGCGCCTTCCTGAAACTGTCCTGAAGTTCGCCCGCGAGTTTAATGGCGTTCACACTTTTGGGGTCTTCCGCCGTTGACGGCGCGGTCCTTCCAAATAAATAACCCAGCGCGATAACGCCGCCGGACACCGCCCCGCACAGACACCGGGCGCGTCCCACGCCGACAGGAAATCCCCCCGCCGCCGCGATTAGCGCCTCCGGCATCTCAGGGGCTATGTTGTCCCGTATCGAGGACACCACCGCCTCGGAACAGTAAAACCCGCCCTCGCGGTACACCTTTTCCGCGTCTTCCCGCGTCTTTTTCAAGTTAATTATCTTTTCCATAAATTTTCTCCAAAAAATATAGCAGGCTTGTTCGACAACCCTGCCGGGTTGTCGAACAAGCCCAATAACCAGCCCCTAGTCCTGAAGCGGAACAACCCCTGCTTCGGCGATGCTCCGCTCCTTGCGAAAAACCTACAACCTGTCCGGTACGCCGGGAAGCGCCAGAAAGGTGCTGTTTAACAGAGCATTCACATCCACGTTGGCCGGGATTAAGCCTATTTTTTGAAAATCATTCAGGTTGCGCGAAAGAGACGCTTTTGCCTCGCTCACCGAGGCGTCCCAGCTATAGCTCGCAAGAGCTTCCGCGTTCACCTTCGGGTCGCCTGACGCCAGATACTTCTTTTCCACCATAAGCCGGGCGGTTTCTTCCGGATTCTCCTGCACATATCTGGAGGCTTTTTGTATAGCCCGCGCCATTTTTGCAAGAGATTCGGGGTGGGCGTTTGCCGCCTTGCTGCTCGCGACAAGAACACAGCAGAATTCGTCCTTCATTTGCGGGTCGCTTGTCATGTTGATGACAACCCTGCCCTTGCCGGAATTCTCTACAACCAGCGCCGCCGGATCGGTTACTGCGATAGCGTCCACCTGCCCGCGCTCAAGGGCCAGAGGAAGCTCGGAACTGGGGAAAATGACCCATTCAACTTCGATGTTGGGCGCCATCGTGCCGATACCCAACTCCGCAAGATAACGTTGAACGATGATTGTGGGGGCGGATCCCATACCGCCTATGCCTATACGCCTGCCCTTTAGATCCGCCGGCGTCCGAATGTCCGAATTGGGGTCTACGAGCACTTTTATACAACCGGTGTGAACCGTAAGCGGAATCTTTACATCCAACCCGTTTGCCAAGGGCTGAATCATGGATGCGATCAAGTTCAAAGCGACATCGATAGTCCCCGCCGTTATAAGCTGCGGAATTTGACTAGTGTCAATTTTTACAGCCTCGTATTTTAGCCCCTCCGCCTTGTAAAAGCCTTTTTCCTCCGCGATAAAAAAGGGCGCCGAACACAGATTCGTTGAAATACCGTAGGCGATCTTGAGCACGTAGTCGTCCTCGCTATTCGCCGCTTTTTCCCGCCCGCCCGCCGAAACGGTGAGCAAAGCTGTGACAACCACTAAAACACCAAAAACTCTTTTCATAAAATCCTCCAAATTTATTTGCAGACTCTTGCAAAACCTGCTTAGTTTTGCCCAGACTCTGGCAGTTTTTCGACCAACGGTCTACAAAACCAATGTTTTTAAGGCTTGCTCTTTGTTATTTGAGCCTGTTCCAAAATCGGTTATTTTGGAACAGGCTCATTTAAGAAACAAGCTGAATTTGCGCCGCTCCCAGCGATCCGCCGCTATCCAGAGCAGAAGCAGAACCAAAAGCTGTATCAAAATCGCCGGGCCGAAACCGCCGAGCAATTTGGGCAGGTATATCCCTTTCCCCGAATAGAGGAATACTGATTTCTGCACTATATTGCTCATCAGCGGAGCGCCAAGCAAGTATCCGGTAATAAAGAACAACAGGGCTATCAAACTTTGTATACATCCTTCCCCGATTCGTATAAAAATGCCGCAAGCGCAACAACCGGCCAGCACCGCGCCGATGCCGAAAATAAACGACCCGATGACCAGATGAAGTCCGATAGCGCCGCCCGGCGCGATCTCAGGCAATTTGGAAAGGTCTACCCCGTAGCGCGACATATGTATCCCCGCAAAGCCGATGGTAGACACCGCCAGCGCAATCAGCAGGGCTTTCGTCATCTTGACGCTGCCGGTTAAAACGGGGTCCCGGTAGGCGGCGGTAAAGCAGAAGCGCGAGCGTTGAAGGGCGTAACCTATTCCTATACCAATAAAGAGCATAAAACCGGCGGAGGGCGCCGCTTCTTTTGTGGCGAGCGCAAACACAAGCCACGCGATAATGAGCGCCGCGCCAATGATGATTTGAATGATACGGTTACGTTTGCGCTGTTCGGGACTCGGTTTTTTCCGGCGTTCTTTCCGTTCGTATGAGACCGGCGGCAGAAACCACTTTGTCAGTATTTTCCCGCCCGCCGCGGCGCCCAAAAACATAAAGACCAGAAATATCCACCCGCTTAAAGACAGGGCTGGAATCGAGGAAAACATAGCGCCTATATTGCAGCCCGGATTAATCCTCGCCCCGATTCCCATGAGTATCCCGCCGATAGCCGCCGCCCAAACCTGCCGCGGGCTTCTGATCCCTCGAATTTTCCATTGGGCGGCCAGCAAACAGGAAATCATAGCTCCAAAGATGAGCGCCACGTTGGTAATGGCGGCCTGATTATTAAGGAAGCGATATTTCGCCAGACTTCCGCCGAACATTTTCCACGAATCGGCGTCAATACCGATAAATGTAAGAAACTTGCCTCCCCATATCGCGAGAGGTCCCGCGACACCCCAGTTTCCCGCAAAAGAGGCAAGCATTACCGCCAAAACCGACATGACCACCGCGCCGGAGGTATAACTCCATTCCTTTTTAACGAGGGTCTCGTAATATGTGCTTTTTTTATCGTCCATAATTTTCTCTCTTATACCTTTTCAATAACGATATCCCACTCGCCTTCTCCGGTTTCTTCGACGCCGGCTTTGCAGCCATGTTCCCCGGCCCAGCCGGATACACCTTTCGCGGCGCATGTATAGTCAACATTCACGGTGAGCACATCTCCCGGTTTCATAGTTTCAAGCTCTTTTTGCGCCCTGATAAGAGGCGCCGGGCAGGCTTCGCCCAGACAATCAAGAAATCGTTCCGCCATAAAATCCTCCAAAAAAAAATAATAGAGTTTTTCGATAGCTTCAGTTATCGAAAAACAAGCGCTTAAAAAAGCGAGTCGGGAACACCCGGAATGACGACATAAACGTCTTTTACCAGCTTGTCCACATCAACATCCGCGCCAAGAATACCAAGCGCCTGCATATCCCTCGCGTTGCGTTCAAGGGCGGGCGGAACCTGGCTTACAGAGGCGCGATAGTTGTAGTTTTTGAGAATCCGGGCGTTCACGAGCGGGTCCCCGGCAACAAGATTCGCCTCGGCAAGAAGCTGGGCGGTCTCGTCCGGGTACTCCTGCACATACTTGGCCGCCTTCTGGATAGCGCGTAAAAATTTCGCGGTCGCTTCGGGATGCGCTTTAACCGTCTCCGCGCGCACTGAAACCACACAGCAGAATTCGTCTTTATACCCCTCGTCAACGCCGTTATCAATGACAGCGCGGAACCCATTGGCGTCTTGAACGATTTGAGCCGCAGGATCGACAAGCCCGATTGCGTCAACAACGCCCCGTTCAAGGAGCAGCGGCAATTCCGCGCCACTCTGATAGAGGAAGTTGACATCGGCGTTTTCGCCGTCTACTTTGAGACCTATGCCCGCAAGATACCGCTTGGCAAAGAGGACGGTGGCCGAGCCCGGGCTTCCCCCGCCGATTGTCTTTCCTTTAAGGCCGGCGGCGGTCATGATCCCTGAATCTCCCCGAACCAAAACCTTGATGCAGCCGGTGTGCAGGGCGAGGGGGACTTGTACCGGAAGTCCGTTGGCCAGCGGCTGAATCAGCCCCACCATCAGAGTCAATACACCGTCAACACTGCCGTTGGCAAGGAGATTCATCTCGTCGCCGCCGACTTGGATTGCTTCCCACTTGAGCCCCTCTTCCTCGTAGTAGCCTTTTTCCAGCGCTATTTGCAATGGCGCGATACATAGCGCGTTTAACGCAAAACCTATCTTAAACACATAGTCGTCTTCACTCTGCGCCGCTTTTTCCCGCCCGCCCGCTGAAACCGTGAGCAGGACAGCGGCAACCACTAAACCACTAAAAACTCTTTTCATAAAATCCTCCAAAAAAATAGTAACGAACCACCACGGGGTAATTTCGCGGTTAAAAGAGCGGGGCTTCTCAAAACCGAGGTTTTGAGAAGCCCCGCCGCTTAGTCCCGCGCCTCGATGTTGAGTTCCCGCGCTATGATTTCCGCAGTCTTCGCCGCCATCTCGCCGGTAAACGCGGCGCAATGGTCATGGATTTTGCCGTCCTTCGTGTGGATATGACAGCAGAGCACCCCCTTATGCGCCTCTCTGAAACTCTCTTGGAGCTCGCCGGCAAGTTTTATGACGTTTACGCTTTTGGGGTTTTCCGCCGGTGACGGCTCGGTTCTTCCAAAGAAATAACCCAGCGCGATAACGCCGCCGGACACCGCTCCGCACAGGCACAGGGAACGTCCCACGCCCACGGCGAAGCCTCCCGCCGCCGCAATCAGCGTATCCGGCATCTCGGGGGCGATGTTTGCCCGTATCGCGGACACCACCGCCTCTGAACAGTAAAACGCGCCCTCGCGGGACATTTTTTCCGCGCCTTCCCGCGTCTTCTTCAAACTAATCATCTTTTCCATACATTCCTCCAATAATTCGCAAACCTTTTTAATTAACCACAAACCTCACGAACTGCGCGAACAAAACTGGTTCGTGTCGTTTGTGTGGGCAGACCACAGTCTGTTGTGGCTAAATTCCATCTCAATCCGCTTAAAAAAGCGAGTCGGGAACACCCGGAATGACGACATAAACGTCTTTTACCAGCTTGTCCACGTCAACGTCCGCGCTAAGAATACCAATCTCCTGCATAGCCTTAGCGTTGCGTTCAAGGGCGGGCAGCGCCTGACTTACCGATGCGCGATAGCCAAAGGTTTTTAGAACACGGGCGTTCACCAGCGGGTCCCCGGCGACAAGATTCGCCTCGGAAAGAAACCGCGCTGTCTCGTCAGGATTTTCTTGCACAAACTTGGCCGCCTTCTGGAGCGCGCGTAAAAATTTCGCCGTTGCTTCGGGATGTTCCTTAACCGTCGCGGCGCGAACCGGAATAACACAGCAGAATTCGTCTTTATAGCCCTCGTCCGCGCCAATATCCATGATGACGCGGAAACCCTGTGTGTCTTGGGCGATTTGAGCCGCGGGGTCGGTAAGCCCGATTGCGTCAACAATGCCGCGTTCAAGCAGCAGCGGCAGTTCCGAGGCGCTCTGATAGAGGAAGTCAACATCGGCCTTCTCCCCGTCAACCTTGAAACCTATACCCGCAAGATACCGCTTGGCAAAGAGGACGGTAGTCGCGCTGGGACTTCCCCCGCCGATTGTCTTTCCCTTAAGGTCCGCGGCGGTCATTATCCCTGAATCTCCACGAGCCAAAATCTTGATGCAGCCCGTGTGCAGAGCGAGTGGAATCTGTACCGGAAGCCCGTTGGCCAGCGGCTGAATCAGTCCGATCATCAAGGTATTCAAACCGTCCACGCTGCCGTTGGTTAGCAGGTTCATCGCCTCGCCGTCGCCGACATTAACGCGCTCCCACTTGAGCCCCTCTTCATCGAGATAGCCTTTTTCCATTGCGACATATACCGGCGCGTTACACAGTCCGTTCAAACTAACGCCGATTTTGAACACATAGTCGTCTTCGCTCGCCGCCGATTTTTCCCGTCCGCCCGCCGAAACAGTGAGCAGAACCGCGGCGACCACTAAAACACCAAAAACTCTTTTCATAAAATCCTCCAAAAAAATATATAACTGAACCTGTTCCAAAATCGGTTATTTTGTAAAAGGCTCTTGCAGTTTTTCGCCCTACGGGCGCGTCATGATGACGACAAAACTGCGGTTTTCATAAGTTGCTGGACAAGCTTTGCTTGTCTCCCCAAAAACTGAATTTTGGAACAGCCTCAACTAACATTGCAAGCACAAATAACACGATTTCGCGTCCCTTTGTGGTTCAATCCTTCTTTACTACCCGTACTATCCGCCGGCCGCCCCCTAATTTTTTATCTCTTTCCCGTCCAATGCAGGACTCTTGCCTGTATCCTGTCGAAAACCAGCATGATGATGGTTACGACGGCGGACAGCACCAACATACCGGCGACAACACGGTCATATTCCGCAAAGTCGGCGTAGTATGAAACAAAGTACCCCAGCCCCGACCGCGCGCCGAAGATTTCGGCAACGGTAAGCAGGATGAAACTTAGTATCAGACCGGAGCCTATTCCCGACAATATTTGCGGCATAGCGCCGGGTAGAATTATCCTAAAAACGAGCTTCGCGCCCTTTAGGTTGAGGCAGCGGGCGTTGTCGAGCCAGCGGGGTTCGAGCATCGCTATGCCGTGGAGCGTACTCATCAGCACCGGCCAGAACACGCCGAGGGTTATGATGGCCGCCGACGAGAGCCAGAATGTTGGCAGCAGCGCTATCGCGTAAGGTATAAGCATGGTTGAAGGTATGGGGTTTAGGGCGCGGAACACCGGCATCAGGATGAGTTTCAAGCGCCCGCGCAGCCCTACGAAAGCGCCGGCGCTTATGCCCAGCAACACGGATACTGAAACAGACGGCAGCAGGAGCATAAGTGAGCTTGCTATACCCCGCGCTAGGAGTTCTCTTGATTTAACGGCGGCGCGGGCTATTTTTGAAAGGCTTGGGAATATCAGTACGCCGCTCGTTTCGGTCGCGATTCCGTAAATCACGAAGGCGGCCGCAAAAATCAGCGCCGACGCCCAGTAATAATTTTTTGCCCGCGAATTCCGCCGTATTTGACGCTTGGGGTTCTGGTTCATCGCATAGCCTCCGTTACCACACGGTTAAGTTTATCCAGCAAGCCGTTTCGCAGTTCCGTAAAACGGCTGTTGTAAAGTACGCTGTTGTGCGAGCGCGGGCGGGGCAGATCAACCTTTATGTCGTGTACTATCCGTCCGGGATGAGCCGCCAAAAGAATGACGCGGGAGCTGAGTATCAGCGCCTCTTCGACATCATGGGTTACGAACAGCACGGTTTTGCTTTTCTCCACGCCGCCGGCCGCCAAACCTCCGGTTTGCCAAAGTTTTAACAGCATATCCTGTTGATTCGCCCGCGTAATCTCGTCCAGCGCGCCAAAAGGCTCGTCCATCAGCAGTATGGGCGCGTTCTGCGCCAGGGAACGCGCTATCGCTATTCGCTGCCGCATACCGCCGGAAAGCTCGCCCGGCAGTTTGCGCCCCGCCCCGCGCAGGTCAACCATTTCGATGTAATTTTCGGCGATACGCGCCCGCTCGCGCTTGCTGTCCCCTATACCCGCCTGTTCGAGGGCGAGAGCCACGTTATCGCGGCAGTTCATCCACGGGAACAGGCTGTAGTCCTGAAACACAACAGCCCTGTCCAGTCCCGGCCCCGTTACAGTGCTTCCATCAACGGCGACAGCGCCTTTTTGCGGGAATATAAGCCCCGCCAACAGACGGAGCAGGGTGCTTTTTCCACAGCCCGAGGGACCAATCACGGAAACGAATTCACCCTGCTCAATGCTCAGGCTGACGTTGTCAAGCACAAGCTCGCCGCCATAGTCGCCGTATGCGAAATCAACGTTTTTTATGCTGATATAATCCGGCATTGATTCTAACGTTTAAGCGTTCCAGTCCCCGAACCGGACGGTAAACTCGTCCCAGTAAGGCGAAGGCGACTCTGTTTTAAGCTGTTCCAGAGCCTCGACATAGAGCGATGTATCTATCAGCGTGTACGGGTCCAGCGTGATTGCCGGATCAAGGTACCCTATCTGCTTCATATAATCGAACATATCGACGACGGCCTTTGTATTCGGGTCGGTGGCAAACTCGTTGTGCGGTTCCAGCGCAAACTCACGGGCGACTGTTTCACTCAAATCCAACTGGTTTATATTGGCGATAACGCCCGATTCGGGGTCTTCGCGCAATTTCCGCTCGGCGAGGATCATCGCCTTGACAAACGCTACCAGCGCCGGGCGTTTGCTTTTGAGCACTTTTTGCGATGTAATGATGCGGCAGCATGGATGGTGCGGCTTGAAATCGTTGCTGTACAGGGGGATTGCAAGCCCCGCCTCGACAGCCTGCGGTCCCAGAGAACTTGACCCTATGCCGGCGTCAACCTTGCCGCTCTTTACGGCCTCCAGCACATCGACAGGGCGTCTGAATTCGATAATTTCTACATCCCGTCCGGGAACAATGCCGGCGGCGTAAAGGGCGCCTCTCCAGACGACATCCGGGGTGTACAGGCGCGGCGTGCCGATAATTTTGCCCTTAAAGCCGGTAATGTCCTTGTACTGATCCGCGTTTTCCGGCTTGCAGATGACAGGATGACCGCCCGAAATCGCGCCGGCGATTACCACTATGCTGGCTCCGTTGGCGGCCTGAGTAAGCGGCGCGCTCGTGCCGAATGTAGCGCCTACATCGATTTTCCCGTTGTCGAGGGCGGCAAGACCGTCCGCGCTGTTCTGAAACAGCACGAACTCAACATTCACCCCCGCCTCCTTGAAGTACCCTTCTTCAGCCGCAATCATAGGCAGGGTCGTACTCGCGCCTTGCGAAAACCCGACAACCAGCTCCGCCGCGTCCTTCTTTTGACATACCGAAACGGTAAGCAGAATCGCCGCCGCCGCCAAAACACTAAAAATTCTTTTCATAGTTTTTCTCCAAAAAACAACAGTTCGCTCAAACAGTTTTAATCGCGCTTAAAAAAGCGGCTTAAAAGAGCGAGTCGGGAACACCCGGTACCACGACATAAACATCTTTTACCAATTTATCCACGTCAACATCCGCGTTAAGAATACCAATCTCCTGCATAGACCTAGCGTTGCGTTCAAGCGCGGGCAGCGCCTGACTTACCGACGCGCGGTAGTTAAAAGTTTTAAAGATTTTGGCATTCACCACCGGGTCGCCCGCTATACGCTGAGCGTCGGCAAGAATTTTCGCCGCCTCGTCAGGATTTTGCTGTATAAACATAGAGGCTTTTTGAACAGCGCGTAAAAATTTTGCCGTTGCTTCGGGATGTTCCTTAACCGTCGCCGCGCGCACCGGAATCACACAGCAAAATTCGTCCTTATAGTCGTCGTCCGTACCGCTGTCGATGATGGCGCGAAAACCTTTCGTGTCTTGCGATATTTGAGCCGCCGGATCGGTAAGCCCTATCGCGTCAACCAAGCCTCGCTCAAGCAGCAGCGGCAGTTCTGCGGGACTCTGATAAATAAATTCGATGTCGGCGTTTTCGCCTTCAACTTTGAAACCCTTGCCCGCCAGATAGCGCTTGGTAAAGAGACCGGGATTTGCGCTTGGACTCGCCACGCCAATGGTCTTCCCCTTTAGGTCTGCGGCTGTTTTTATAAGAGATTCCGGCGGAACCAGCACCTTGATGCAGCCCGTGTGCATGGCAAGGGGTATTTGCACCGGAAGTCCGTTGGCCAGCGGTTGAATCAGCCCTATCATCAAGGTGCTGGATGCGTCTATACTGCCGCTGGTAAGAAGGTTCATCACCTCTCCGTCGCTGAACTGGATAATATCCCAATCGAGCCCTTCTTCCTTATAATAGCCTTTGTCCGCCGCTATATATAAAGGAGCATGACACAGGTTATTTAACGCATAGCCAATTTTGAACACATAGTCGCCCTCGACTTTTACCGTATCCTTCTTCTTACACGCGGAAACAGAAAGCAGGAGCGCTACAACCGAAATCATCGCCAAAACACCAAAAAATCTTTTCATAAGATTCCTCCAAAAAAATATAAAATACCGCTAAACAACAGATAATAAAAATGTTTATACACGGCTATTTAAGGTTATAATAATAAGCGCCTTTCATGGTAATATTGACATCACGCGCTTTATTCAAAGACTTCAAATCCGCTTTACTTTGATCGGATTCCGTTGAATTCAAAGTATTTTTAATTCCTTTGACTATTTGGTCATACAGCTTTATAGGAAAGCCGACGGCGATATCGTCATTATCCCATTTACAGTAAAACCTTGTGCCGGAACACAAGAAAGAAACATTGATATCCTGAGTAATATACGGAGTCGCGGTACATTCAGAACAAATCGCCTGATTCCCCGAAAGCCTGAAATCGGTCTTAACGCCATT
>JAIRZA010000165.1 GCA_031267475.1 Spirochaetaceae bacterium
GACTGTCCGCCCGCTGAATTTGAAAAACTTCTGCGCGAAGATTTTGACGGAGACGCAATGGCGCTTGTGGACAGCTATTGGGACCGCATGGAGCGTATGCTTGAAAAAGGCGGCTTCGATATAATCGCCCACGCCGACCTCGTAAAAAAGAACAATAAAAACGATAAATGGTTTTCAACAAACGACGAGCGTTACATTAAGCGAATAGAGCGCGCAGCCTGCGCGATAGCCGAAAGCGGCATTGTCGCCGAAGTAAACACCGGCGGGCTTAACCGCGGCGCGACTACCGAGCCATATCCATCCCCGCGCCTCTTGCGCCTGCTCCGGGAAAAAGACGTCCCTGTAATGATTAATGCGGATGCCCACAAACCGGAACACCTAGGCGGTTTTTACACGGATGCCCGCCGCCTTCTTTTAGAAGCCGGTTTTACGCGCCATCATTTGTTCAAAGGCCGCATAGACGGCAAACCCGTATGGGAAGCAGAATTCTTATAATTTCCCCCTACCACCTTTAAGCATACGGTGTTAAAATAACATATTATGTATACACATGGTCCGCGCCGCCGCGCCGCGCAAAAAATTTTTGGTATATTTTTTACAACTCTATTCATAAACGCAAGCGTTTTTATATACGCTCAGGAAGTTGTAGACACAGGCGAGCTTCAAAGCAGCCTTGGCACGGTTGAATTTATCGATAATACGGCGGCAGCCGCGCGCATCGATACAAGGCAGCAGATTTTCAATATAGGCGGCGCTTTGGGCGCGGCTGTACAAGGCGGGGCTGCCTTAGCGGGCGAAAACGCGCGTTATTTTGTAATACACCGCCTGCATCCAACCGAATTCGACAAGCTGGACGGCGACATTTTTGGAATAGGTCCTAACGCCGGAGTCGATACGATACGCAATTTGCGCCTCATACTTCAGGCTTACCTCCAGAACGCCTACGGCTATTCCACCGCCGACGCGGACTTGCTTGCCGAGTACATTACCATTTATAACGCGGTTTACCGGCGAAATCGCGCATATTTTTCCGGACGCTATAAGACACCGCTCATGACGGATATGACGGAAGGAAAAGAAGGCATTTCAACACGCTGGGATGAATGGGCCGGAAACACACTGATGCTGATTCCTTTGCAAACAGCGGCGGACGGCTCTTTGAGCGCGGTTGATACAACTTCCATTACCAGCGGCGAAGTTGTGGACGAAATGCGCAAAGACGCGGATAAAGGCATCGAACAGCGTCAACAGATGGTCGATTTGAAAGAGCGCGAGGCTGACGAAGCGGCGCAGAAAGCCTCTATCCAGCGGGAAGAGGTTGCCCGCGAGGAACAGCGGATAGCGGAACAACGCAGCGCTGTGGAAGAGGAAAAGCAGCAAATAGCGGAAGAGCGGGCGCAGGTTCCGGCTGGAACGACTCCGGCGGAAGAAGCGGCGCGGCAGGCGGTTCTTGACGAAAGGGAAGCGGCCGCCGCCAGCAAAGAAGCCGCATTAGACGCGCAGGAAGACGACTTGGAAAAACAACGGCAGAACGCAGCCGCCGCGGAAGAATTAGCCGGCCGCAAAATTGAGGAAGCCAACGCGGAACGCGCCGCAATAAGCGAAGACCAGCGCGAACTTATCGCGCGCGAACTTGGCGCGGCGGCGAACATTCCACCGCAAACCGCGCCGGCGACGGGTATTTTGGGCATAAGACTCAATGAACGCAACTCGCCGGTAGGCACGCCGGTGCTGGTATCGCCGGCATCAGGCGAATTACTGAAAGTATCGGGCTTAACCACGATTCAGGCTAGGACGCTTGTCCGTATTGAAGGCAAGATTCTGGCTGTAGCCGCCGAAAACAGCGGAGGTGTTTACCGCGTCATCGTTATAGACACAACAACATTGCAATCTGTCAAACAGAGCGAAGACGAGATTAACCGCGAAAGCCTTATTTGGACAAACGGCGCGAATCTGTACGCCATCGTAAATACAGCGGACGGACAACAGCGCCTTGCCCGGTTTAACACTGATTTGGTACGGCAAGCTCTATCTGCCAGCACAGTACACCCCTTTGCAAGCATTTTGTTTGACGGGAACCGGCTCATCACCCAAAACACGCAGGGAGCCGCGCTGCCGCTTGACGCGCAATCTTTGGAATAATTTCCACCTAACGCAGCTTTCCGCAAGGAAACCGAAAAAACAATATGGCGGCGCTGATTAACAGTCAAGTTAATCAGCGCCGCCATAAAATGACATTTATTAGACCTATCCGCGCCATTAACATTTTAATTAACAGCACAATTTATTACCTTCCAATGAAAATAATAAAATTACTGCCGGCTTACCTATTCATTTTCCGCTTGTTGATACCGATAAAAAGATAAAGAATTTTTATGTACAAGAAATTAGCTATACAAATTGCCGTAATTTTGTTGTCGTTGCTTCCCGCCATGCAAGTCTTCGCGGGGGGCGTGAAAAGTCCTAATCTTGTAGTGGAGACACCGTCTGAAACAAGCCGGCTAATTTCCCTGGATTGGAGCGTTGTGTCGAATGCCGCGCGATACCGCTGGGGGCTTTACCGTTTTGATTTAGAAGAAAAATCATTTACATTAATTGACGAATTGGCGCCCTTGCAAAGTTCATACCTAGATGAAGATTTAGAGCCGCCTCTTTTGAAATACTATTACAAAGTAGAACACGTCTCGCAAAAGGGCGATTTGGAAAAAACAAAACCGCAGCGCTTAAATCGAAACGATATTCAAGAACAATTAGCATCCGCAGTTCAAATACCCATAAGTATTCCTCCGCCAATTATAGAGCCGCCGCCCGTTGAAACCGCGGTTAACAACACCCCCGCTGAAGTCGCGGCTTCCAACGATGACAAAGAAAAAAAAGATGCTACATACTGGGACATTGTAGCTGAAAACACAATGCTTGAACAAAAACCTACGCGCAATTCTCTTTTGAACGAAGGTATTTACATTGGCGTTATTAGTTTTTCCGGGAAAACAAACGATATTACGCATAATCCAGACGGAAGCCCCGCGCTAATTCTTCTTGACGGGGCAGGACGGCAAGCCTTGCTCGAAAACCTTGCGCGTGGTTATACACCGTCTAAATCAAGCGGTACAGCCCTATACTACGCGGATCATAAGGCTCTCGCAAATTTATCAAAAATGAACGAGGACGGCAGTCTTCCCGGTAATATAGATTCTGTTACGATTATCACATTCACAGACGGGATTGATACAAGCTCGACAGACGTTAATTTTACTCCGCTTGAAGGCCGTCAATTCAAAAACACCAATGCTTATAACGCCTTCATAAGGCAGCAACTAAGTTCCAGCGCAATACGCCAAAGACTGCCCGGCGTAAAAAAAATTAATGCATGGTCGATAGGGATTCCGGGTAAAGATGTTCAGAATAATGTTGAATTCGGACGCGGTTTGCAAGCTGTCGGGCCGGATGACTTTTCGGAATTCACTAATGTTTCACAGATTGAAAAAGTATTATTAGACATAGCGAATAAACTTCTTATTACATATAAACCAAGAATAAATTTCACACTATCTACGCCGGCCTATCCTGTCGGGACACGATTACGAATAACATTTGATGGTTATGTGGCGGAGTCTTCCAGCAACTATATTGACGCTCGCATAGGTCTGGATGAAACAGGCAAGTCCTATGTGTTAAATATTACAGAGCAATCTGGTATGAAACTTGCCGATGATAAGCGCCGTCTTGAAGGAAAACGCGCCGAAACAGGTATTGATTATACAATTATGCTTGCTGACGAGTTTCAAGAAGCTAAAGTTAAACAATGGTATATGCAGCCCGGCGAAGAATTATTTGGCTGGATGCAGGACAGCGAATTTGCGACAAACAAGACGGCGGATTTTACTTATGAGCGAAAGTCCGAAGTTATCTATTTAGTTCTTGACAGCAGTTCATCGCTTAGTGAAACAGAGATTGATCGTATACGTTCCGCTATAGGAGTGTTTATAAACAGATTATACAGCGCCCTATACGATCCGTCTGAACGTAACAGCATTAACCCTTTAGACAGAAACGCGGCTAAACGAAGCGACGCTCAAACATACGCATCCACCGGAAAATCGCCGCAAGCAGTCTCTGAATTTTACATACAAACATATAAACCTGAGGACGCGGGTCAACCACCCCAGGCGGCGACTGAAATAGTTATTCAAAAAAGCAAGCCGGAACCCGCGAGAAATCCGCCCCAGCCTGCGTCCACATACCAAACCCAGACATACGGACAGTCGACGGGGACAAATTCGCCGCCCCAGTCCTCATCGACATACCAGACACAGATATATGGGCAGTCCGCGGAAACGGGTTCGCCGCCCCAGTCCTCGTCGACATACCAGACACAGATATACGGGCAATCCGCGGGAACAGGCTCGCCATCTCAGTCCTCATCGACATACCAGACACAGATATACGGACAGTCCGCGGGAACAGGTTCGCCGCCTCAATCCGCGCCTACATATCAGACACAAACGCAAAGCCCGCCGGTTGACAGAGGTTCGACTATCCAGCGCCCTCAAATACCCGGTCAGACAGCGGGAACAGCTTCGCCGCCAACCGCGCCTACATATCAAACTCAGATATACGGGCAATCTGCGGGAGCAGGCTCGCCGCCAACCACTTCGGCATATCAGCCGCAGACGCAAAGCCCGCCGGTTGACAGAGGCTCGGCTATACAACGCCCCCAGATACCCGGACAGGTCGCAGGAACAGGCTCGCCGCAATCCGCGCCGACGTATCAAACTCAGATATACGGGCAGTCCGCGGGAACGGGCTCGCCGCCCTCGCCGGCTTCTGAAATAATCATCCAGACATATAAGCAGTCTGACGCTGTACCAAGGATTCCACAGGTTACGATACCGTCCACCAAGGCTAACGAGTCCTCTGAAGTTACATCAAGGGTGCCGCAGGTTACGATACCGTCTATTCAGATAAATAAATCGCAAGGCGGCTCCGTTAAAACGCCGGCAATACAACCTCGCCCGGATAATCGTGTCCCGCCGCCGCCGGCAATATCCACAACTGTGCCAGTGATAGAGGTCTTTTCGATTTCAAACGCGCCTGTAAATGTTTCTTCACGTAATGGTTACTGGGTGCAGCTTGGTTCGTACAGTGACGCAAATCACGCGCAACGCTCATGGCGCGCGTTTTCTAACACGGGAATGGGAAGCGCGGAGATATTTTCAACAAATGTAAATGGCAGAACTTATTACCGTGTAAAAGCCGGCCCGTATTCTAGTAAAACAGACGCGGAACAAGCGCTTGTGAAGTTGAAAAATTATTCACCTGTGTATAACGACAGTTTTATCACTAATGAGTAGTGTGCGGGTATTGCTGGGTTTAACGGGTTTGTACTGCGCGGGAAAGAATTTTGTTGGCAGCATCCTTGAGGGCAACGGGTTTGCGGTTCTTGATCTTGATAAACTTGGACATATCGCGCTCGAAAACAGGAAAGATATGATTGCAAAAAGTTTTGGCGACGGTTTTTTGAAAGAGGACGGCACTGTTGATAGACGCGCTTTAGGTAAATATGTTTTTTCCAGAGCAGACAAACTTACTGTTTTAGAAAAAATTATTCATCCCGAAGTTAATAGTTTAACTTTGGAATGGCTGGCAGCCCGCCAAAACATTCCGTGTGTTATTAACGCCGCGCTTTTGCGTGAATCATGCGTGTTCCCAATGCTGGACGCTGTTGTTTTTGTAAAAGCGCCTTATATAATAAGGATGTTACGGGCAAAAAAGCGTGACGGCCTGCCTTGGAACGAGATACGGCGGCGTTTTGCCAGTCAGCAGTTTGCCTCTTATTATACTATTCAAAGACACGGCGTTTACTATATAAATAATTGGGGGGTTGGTTTTTTTTCACGATTAAATCACCGCTGCATGGAAAAAAAAGTGAACGAAATTTTAAGCGTTCTGCGCGGTTGAGTCGAGGTAGAATACTATGGAAAAAAAGAAATTATTACTTGTATCTGTATCTGTTGGATTATTTTTGGTTATAGTGATTGGCGCGTCAATAT
>JAIRZA010000179.1 GCA_031267475.1 Spirochaetaceae bacterium
ACCCCTGCCGTCATTACCCGCGCCGTAGATATAGATTTTCTTGTTTTGAAACATCTTATCTAAATCGTCTTTTGAGTAAAACCGTTCCGGCAACCGGCACTGAGCATTAATTTCGTTTGAATCACTTACCATTTGAAATCCCCCTTAAAAATGTTTTCACCGCAGTCATGCGGGATTTTATAAATGTCGCTTTTTCTATAATTTCAAGTTCTTTCACCTGAGCTTGTTCCAAAATCGGTTATTTTGTAACAGGCTCTTGCAGTTTTTCACCCTATGGGCGCGTCATGATGACGACAAAACTGCGGTTTTCATAAGTTGCTGGACAAGCTTTGCTTGTCTCCCCAAAAACTGAAGTTTTGGAACAGCCTCTCTTAACAATTTCATTATAAAAAATATAAAAAAACAAGGTTTTACTCAAATACGCAGCGCGGTTTTGCCATCGTAAGCGGCGGCGCGAAGTTCTTTTACCTGCTCGTCGGCGAGGTAGTCGCCAAAAGCGCCGCTCCTGTCCACCATGCCGCCGGGTATGATCTCAATGACACGGTTGGCTATAGAGGATGTGAATTCGTGGTCGTGCGAGTTGAACAGCACAACGCCGTTAAACGCGATAAGTCCGTCGTTCAGAGCGGTGATAGATTCTAGGTCCAAGTGATTCGTCGGCTCGTCCAAGATTAGGACGTTTGCGCCGGACAGCATCATGCGGGCGAGCATACAACGCACCCGCTCGCCGCCGGAAAGCACATTCACCGGTTTCATCGCTTCATCGCCGGAAAATAACATTCGTCCCAAAAACCCGCGCACATACGTCTCGTTCTGATCGGGCGAATACTGTTTGAGCCAGCCGGTGATGGACTCCGTTCCGCTAAAGAAAGAGCTGTTGTCTTTTGGAAAATACGAGAAGCTGGCTGTCTGTCCCCAGTAAATATCGCCTGAATCGGGCTTTCTAACGCCGGCGAGTGTATCGAACAGCGCGGTTTTTGCGATATGCTCAACGCCGACAAACGCGATTTTATCATTTTTGTTCACGGTAAACGAAAAATCGCGTAAAACTTCTACGCCGTCTATGGAAACGCAGAGTTTTTCAACGCGAAGCACGTTGTTTCCTATGGCGCGGTCGCTTTTGAAACCTACAAATGGGAATTTCCGGCTGGTAACGGTAAGGTTTTCCAAATCTAGTTTTTCCAGAACTTTTTTCCGGCTGGTAGCTTGCTTGCTTTTTGCCGCGTTCGATGAAAAACGCTGGATAAATTCCTTTAATTCTTTTGCTTTTTCTTCCCGCTTTTTCAATTGTTCGCGCGCCTGCCGCTGCAACATTTGGCTCATCTGATACCAAAAATCATAGTTCCCTGAATACGGGGTTATCCGTCCCATATCAATATCGCAAATGTGTGTGCAGACCGCGTTCAAAAAGTGCCTGTCGTGCGAAACAACGATTACAATATTAGGGAAGTTTATTAAAAAGTCTTCCAGCCACGAGATTGATTCTAGGTCGAGGCCGTTTGTCGGCTCGTCGAGCAGCAATATGCCGGGGTTGCCGAACAGCGCCTGCGCCAAAAGCACCCGGACCTTTTTCGATTCGTCAAGCTCTGACATTTTTTTGGATTGGACAGCCTCGTCTAGTCCCAGCCCGGACAGCAGTTGCCCCGCCTCCGACTCGGCTTCCCAGCCGTTCATCTCGGCAAATTCCGCCTCAAGTTCCGCGGCGCGCAGTCCGTCCGCCTCTGTAAAGTTTTCTTTGGCATAAACCGCCTCCCGCTCTTTCATTACGGAGTACAACGCGGGATAGCCGTATATTACGGCGTCAATGACCGTATAATCCTCAAAAGCAAAGTGGTCTTGCTGCAAAACAGCCATGCGCTCCTTGCCGGAAATTGAAATTTCTCCTTTGTCATGTTCAACTTCGCTGTCAAGTATTTTTAGAAATGTGGATTTGCCAGCCCCGTTTGCACCAATAATTCCATAGCAGTTTCCATTGGTAAATTTTAGGTTTACTTCTTTAAATAAAGTACGCTGTCCATAAGACAGGCTGACATCCGTAACTGTAATCATAATCCATCCTTGTTAATAAATAATTCCGCCGCGGCGGTGCAACCTAATTATAATCTGATTGTTTTACTGTAACGCAATGAATGTCCTTTGATAATAGCGCCGCCGGCAAGCTGCCAGCGACAGTCGCAAATCGCCGGGCGCGCGCAACGATATGGTCAATGTGTTTTTTCGTAATTTCCCCGCTGAAAACATTTTCAGCGGGGAAATTTAATAAAATCCGCCCTAGTCAAGCCGGAAATTGTTATAGTATGCTAAAACCGGAAGCCGGAAAAAAATGAACAAAAACAAATATTTCTTATGGACGCTTGACATCGCCCTGTTTATGATTGTCTGTTCCTGCGCCTCTACCGGCGCTGGTATGATAGGCGGCTCTTTGACTGACACGGAAATTTCCGCTATGGCGGCGCTAGGGCGGACGGACGAAGCGCTTTCCGGTCCCCTTTTTGAAGGGGACGGCGGAGCAGATATACGTCTTGCGGTGCTTGAGCCGGAAATACACGACTCTGACGCGGCGGACGCATGGCTTCCGGTATATGTTCAGGGGCTTCTGCACAGCACATTTCGCAAATATTCCGCCATGACTCTTATAGACCGGCAGAATCTGAACAGTATTCTTAGCGAACAGGAGCTTGCCGCAAACGGGCGCTTTTCTCCAAATGATTTTGTCTCGCTGGGCAATCTGACTAACGCGGAATATTTCTTAACCGGTACGATACAAAAGCTGCCCGACGGGGAATTCTCGATAAATTTGTCGATAACCGGAGCGGGGAACGGGGAAAGCCGGGCGTCTTTTATGCGCAGCGGCACGGCGAAATCGTTGCAAGACGGAACTCTGATAAACAACGCGGTGGTGTCTCTTTTGGAACAGATGGGGGTCAATCTGACGGAAACCGGAAGGCGGAGTCTGGCGACCGGCCGGTATATGGCCGCCAGAGCCGAAGCGGATTTCGCGCATGGTCTGGCGGCGCAGGAAAGGGGGGCGGAGGTTGCGGCCTTGCTCAACTACAGTCAGGCGGCGGCTTTTGATCCTTCCCAGATAGAATCCCTTGTCCGGCTTGGTTCTGTTTCATCCGAGATAGGCGGCGGTTCGGTAAGCCTAAACATTCTTAACGACATACAGGCGCGGAACGCATGGATTGACGCATTCCACGAAGTGGCGGATTTTTTCAACAGCCGTCCGCCTTTCGAGATTACTTACGATCCGAATTTGACGCAGTTGGGGATAACGGATTACGAGAAGAATCAGGCGGATTTGGCGATGTGGATTAAAGCGTCTCCTTCGGAAGCCGGCTTTGAAGCCTTGAACGCGCTGTTAGAAGGGCTTGAAAAGACGGGCAGGCGGGAAACGTGGGGGTTTGCGGGCTGGCCCCTGTTGGACATAAATCCGCGTATACCGGGGACGACTCTGTTTGCGGGCAAGCGTTCTTTCAGCTTCGATGTGCATACGGCGCTGGTGAACGAGCAGGGGAAGGTTATATCTCGCGGAAGTGTTGCGTTGAAGACGGGGGAGTTTAAGTTTAAGGCGGGCGACAAGTCTGTAAAAGTCCCCGCGGACGCGCTTTCCCAGGTTGTTTATTCCAAAGTGAACGCTATGGACCTTACTCCGACTCTGACTGTGGTAATAACCGGAGTAAATGGTATGAGCGGGCGGCAGATAAGCGCGAGCGGGTATATGCGGATAGCGCCGGGGGATATTTCCATGCAGGCGGAGGAATATCAATTGGCGGAAAACCAGCGCCGGCAGCAGTTGCTGAGGCAGGCGGATCAGCAGAGGCAGCAGTTGCAGGCGGATCAGCGGCGGCAGGGGGCTGAGCCGCAGAAAGCGAACAATTTTTTCAGGGGTGATAACGGGGAAAAACTTACCAGTCTTGGAGCCAATCTGGGG
>JAIRZA010000190.1 GCA_031267475.1 Spirochaetaceae bacterium
CGCGCTAATTGAATGCGAACCGCGAACCCCGTCAAACGCCGCCGGTTCGCCGCGGACGGCGCGGTATAAAAATTTGCCAAAAGACACCCCAAAAACAGAACAAAGCCCCTGCTCTTCAACCCGGTGAATATCGGCGCAAGTCTTATACCCGTACCTCTTGAACAACGCCTGCGTTTTGCCGCCTGCACCCCATATTTTATCGACAGGCAGAGACAGCATAAAACTTTCCTCGCCGCCGCGTTCAACAATAAAACACCCGTCAGGCTTTGACATCCCGGAAGCAATTTTTGCAACATATTTATTAGACGCCAGCCCCACGGAAACAGTCAAACCCGCGTTTTTGCGAATATCCTCCTTCAATTTTTGCGCAAGCTCGGCAGGCGGGCCGAAAATCCGCTCAGTCCCGCTAATATCAAGAAAAGCCTCGTCAATCGAAATCTGCCTTAAGTCAGGCGTGAAACGCGAGAATACATCCATAACCTCACGGGATTTCTCTTTATAGCGCTTCATATTCCCGCGCAAAAAAATTCCGTCCGGGCAAAGCTCGTACGCCCGCGCAATAGGCATCGCGGAATGAACACCATATTTACGCGCCTCGTATGAGGCAGTAGAGACAACCGCGCGCCTGTCTCCGGGAACACCCCCGGTTATCACAGGTTTTCCGCGATACAGCGCGTTGTCCAACTGCTCTACCGAAGCGTAAAAAGCATCCAAATCCGCGTGCAGAAAATAACTCATTACACTATTGTAATAAGCTATCAAACACTAAGGAAGCGCCGGATTATTTTGCGGCTTGACCCGCCTTCGGTATGCCTTAACTCAAACTTCATTTTTTGTTAAAATCAACCGATAGTCTAAAGAAAATCTATAATTTTTTAATTGTTGTGGGAGTAACGCATGGAAAGCGGAAAAAAACCTTCGATTTTTAGCGATCGCGGTTTTATTGGCTCTGCCGGTGAGCTTGACGAATACGGCGTATGGGTAAAAAGCGAGCCGGAAGATATAGCCTTTGATGACAGCGCTTTCTTTGACGAGATAGGGAAAGAGGCGGAAATAACCAGCGGCGGAGGCGGTTTCGGCTTTAACGCCGCGGCGCTCTCTAACACGGATGAATACGCGGACGAGCCGGACAGTAACAATTCCTCCGGCGGCATGGGGTTTGCGACTGATACTTTTGATGTGGATTTCGGGCCGGAGGAGCAGAGCATTGAGGAAGACGGCGCTTCCGGCGGCGCAGGCTTTGAAACTGACACTTTTGATGTGGATTTCGGGGCGGATGTTCCAAAGGAACAGAACGCGAATATTGGAGACGGCGGCGTGTTCGTCGACACCTCCAGCGGCGTGGAGTTTTCATCCGACACCTTCGATGTGGATTTCGGGGAGGACATCCCGGAGGAACAGGACGCGGAGGCGCGTGATGCATCCATAGAGGAGGATTTCACGACCAACCCGTTCAACGCCGATTTCGGGACAGATGAAACCGACGGCGGGAACACAGACGCGGAGGCGCGTGATGTATCCATAGAGGAAGACTTCACGACCGACCCGTTCAACGCAGATTTCGGGACAGACGAAACTGACAGCCAGAAAGTGTATACAGAGGGCGCTGATGTACCCGTTGTTGAAAAAGTTGTCGCCGCGGATAATCTTGGCTTGGATTTTGGTACGGGCGAGATCGACGGCCAGAAAGTGTATACAGAGGGCGCTGATATACCCGTTGTTGGAAAAATTGTCGCCGCGGACAATCTTGATCTGGATTTTGGAACGGATGAGCCCGAGGAACATGGCCTTGATGTAGAGGAGCGCGATGTATCCATTGGCGAAGAATTTGATGTTGATGACGAGGAAGGCGGGGGCGGCTACGATCTTGAAATTGCTGTAGACGATGTTCTTGACAAGCCGCAAAAAGCACAGCCGGCGGATGTTGACGGAAACGAAAAAGCCGCGCCGCCGCAGGCGGAAACGCGCTCGACCGAGCTTTTGTTAAAAATCGTTGATGAACTTTCTACGATAAAGGCTGAATTAAACAATCTGAAAGAAGAAATTTCAACTATGCGCGGAGAAGTTTCGACTACGGACATTCAAGGCGGCGGAAAAAATGACTCAGGCGGCGAAAACGAGTCGCTTTTCGGTTCGGAAGCGGAAACGCCCGGGTATATTGACGGAGAGCGGCTTTCCGGGCGGGACGCGGCATCTTCAACACAGGGATTGGAGCCGCCCCGCAAGGCAGCCGCTCCTGATTTGTCTGTCGATCTGGATTTTAGCGCTGAAGAAGAAATCTCCGCGGCATCGCCCTTCGGAACGAATGGCGATGTTTCAGAAACAGCGGAGGAACACATCACAGTTCCCCCTTTGCCTGAAGATGAGGCAAGCTGGACTGACACTCAATCCGCCGCGTATGACGAGGCGGCGGAGGATGTCAATACCGCGGACGAGCTGGAACTGCCGCCGCCCGCGGACGAACTGGAGCTGCCGCCGCCCGCAGACGAACTTGAATTACCGCCGCCGCCAGACGAACTGGAGCTGCCGCCGCCCGCGGACGAACTGGAGTTGCCGCCTCCCGCGGACGACCTGGAACTGCCGCCGCCCGCAGACGAACTGGAGTTGCCGCCGCCCGCGGACGAACTGGAACTGGAATTGCCGCCGCCGCCGCCAAAACGCGCCGCGCCTCCTCCTAAGCCAAAACCTGTCGTGAAACCTGCCGCGCCGCAGTCCAAAGCGACAAAGGCAAGTCCCGCGCCGGCTATTTCGCCGCCGGCTCCGCAGGCGGAAGCTAAAAAAGCGCAGGAGAAACCGGGTCAAGATTCTTCGGATTCGCAGCAGTTAAAAAAGGAATTACAGGTTGTACTTTCTTATATGGACAGGCTGCTCGAATCTCTTCCTGACGATAAAATCGAAGAGTTTGCGCGTTCCAAGCAATTTGATATATACAAAAAAGTGTTCAAAGAATTGGGACTCGTGTAATGCAGTCTATGGAGGCGCTGCGCCGCAAACTTGATAATTATAAAAGGGCGTATTCGACTTTGCAGGGCTTTGTCTTGGATTTTCCAAAAGAGTTTGAGGGAAAATCAAGACAGGGTTTTTATAAGCAGATAGGCGGCATGATCTCTTCTTTCGGCGCGTCTATACGGCTGCCGAGCCGCCGCGTTTTGGTTTTGCTGCCGCTGGAGTATGACTGCGCCCTTGTCGCCCACCGCATCTGCGCCAATCTTGAAGCTGTAGTTCCGCTTTTTTTTGAATCGAATAACACGGATATAATCGTAAATCTTATTCGTGATTATTGACAAATGGACGAGACGCTTGCCCGCGCTCAATGCGGTTTAAATACGGCGGCGGCTGGACAAAAAAATATTCACTCCCGTTACAACCCTTTAATTGAAGCGGAACGTTATATAGCTTCGTTAAACCTTCGCGGCGACTTTGAATATATTATTTTGGCGGAATGCGGGCTTTGCTATGTTATTGAGCCGCTGCGTAAAAAATTTCCGGCGGCGAAAATTGTCAGCCTGCATTTAAGCGCGTTTTACGCCGGCAAAAGCGCCGCGCAGCCGGACGCGGAATGGACGCCTGATTCGGCCGCCAGCCTCAACCTGTTTTTAGAAAGTGAAATTGACGATATTGAAGCGGATAAAATTAAAATAATTGAATGGCGGCCCTCCGCCGGCGCGTACGGCGGCGAATATTTAAATCTTATAAAAGATATTACCGCGTTTGTTAAAAGAATTGACGCGAGCAAACGCACACGGAAAGTTTTCGGACGGCGCTGGTTTAGAAATGTTATTAAAAATTGTTTTTTATTTAATGACTGCGTTAATTTCGCGGAGACAACCAGAAGCGGCGCTGATTGTATCATTGCGGGAGCAGGTCCGGCTTTGGAAGACGCTTACGGCGCGATTCGGCGTTTGACAAAAAACGGCGCCGTGTTGATAGCGGTCTCATCGGCGGTAAACGCGCTGCTTCAAGCCGGTTTCCGTCCTGATATTATCATCGCCTGCGACGGCGGCGGCTGGGCGCCGCTTCACCTTTTTGAAAGCCTAAGATTTTTTCGCGGCAAAAAAGAGCCGTACCCTGTTTTAGCCTTCAGCCTTAGCGCCGCGATACCTTCACAGTGCGCCGCCTTCAATTTGCTGCCCATAAGCGATGAAAGCCTTTTTCAGAATATCGCGTGTCAGCGCCTGGATATTCCGCGATTATCTTTCCCGCAGCGTGGAACGGTCAGCGCTTCCGCTGTAGATCTGGCGCTTCATATATCCGGCGGCGCGATTTATACCGCCGGAATAAATTTTTCACACAAAGACATACGCTCTCACGCGAAGCCTTACGCCTTTGACGCGCTTTTAGCGGATGCCGCAAGCCGGTTTAGCCCCCTGTACACGCTTCAATTTGAGCGCTCCGGCGCGATTATAAAATCCGGCGCGAATAGTATCTATGCAAATTGGTTTTCAGGACAGAATTATCCGCGAAAAATATATCCCATTACGGACAGCGACCGCGCCTTTGATAAAAAGGCGCGGAACATAGCGGCGGATAAATTGGGATTGTCCGGAAACTTTAACCCATCAAGCCGGCTCGCTTTTAGCAAGCAAAAACGAGTATACAGCCGGACTGTTACGCGCTTCATAGCGGCCCTAATAGCGGCTTTGGAATCGCCTTCAGCGCCGCCTGCCGCGAAAGAAAAATTAACGCTTGAATTGTCGAATATGCTATTAGACGGGGGCGATGCGCCGCGGAATTGCGATTTGCGCGAAGAACTGCTGCGCGTCAGCGAAAAATATCGTACTATAGAGGCGCGACATGGATAAATATGATCTTTTTGATAGAAATCTCCTTGCGCTTTCGCGTGTCGATCCGGCTCTGAGCGCTCGTTTAAGCGCCGCGGAAACCACGCTGGGGTGTTACAGATTTGTAGAAGGGCGGCGGACGAGCGTCCCGGCGTGGGTTGATTCGAGCGGCGCGGCGCATACTTTACATTCGCTTGTATCGCCGGAGCGCGAGGCTGGCAGGCTGCTTTCAACCTTGAAAGACGGGCAATATGTTGTAATCATGGGAATTGGCGCGGGCTTCATGGCGGAAGCCGTTCTTTCCCGCGGCGATACGGCGCGACTGCTTGTCATAGAATATGATATTAACGGATTCGCGGAATTGCTATGTCATTATGATTATGTAAAAATATTTAACGACGAGCGATTTTTTATCCTTATCGATTCTGAACCGTCCATAATCGAAAATTATATTATTCAAACATTTCAGCCGGCTCTGTACAACGGCATACAGACGCTCCCGTTGCGCGCGCGGACAGATTATGACGAGGCGCATTTTGGTCCCGCGGCAGACGCTGTTAAATCGGCGATTGATCAGGCAGCCTCCGACTATTCCGTGCAGACGATGTTCGGCAGGCGCTGGTTTTCAAATATTATACGCAACTTGTTCGCGGCGGAAAAACAGCGCGGTGTGTTTCCGCCGGTAAAAAACGCCGCAATCTGCGCGGCGGGGCCGTCGCTGGATTTGCAACTCGATAATATCGCCAAAGAGCGAAAATCGTTTTTTCTTATCGCCGCAGATACCGCGCTTTCAACATTGCTGGGGGCCGGACTGCCGCCTGACGCGGTAATATCTATCGATTGCCAGCATATTAGCTACTACCATTTCATGAACCGGCTGCCGCCGGACATCCCTCTGTTTCTGGATTTATCAAGCCCTCCGCTTTTAACATCCCTTGCAAAAAATTATTTTTTCTTTTCAGGCGGGCATCCGTTAAGCAATTATATAACACACTTTTTTAGACCGTTTCCGGAAATCGACACATCGGGCGCAAACGTTACCTTTGCGGCCCTGTCGCTCGCGGAGCGGCTGGGCGCGAAAAACATATCCGTTTATGGCGCTGATTTTTCGTACCCAAAAGGAAAACTTTACACCCGCCCCGCGTATTTGTACTCTTACTTTCGCCGCGGGCAGAACCGCTTTACTCCGGCTGAAAACTTTGCGGCCTCGTTTTTGTATAACGCGAAAACTTTGCGGCGTGTCAAAAACGCCGCCTCATGGTACTATGAAACACAGACGCTGTCTTTGTACCGCAAGAAATTTGAGCAGAAGGCGGCGCTCGTCAACGCCGGTATAAACGCCGCGCTTGGCGAAGGCGCGCCCCTAACATTTTCCGGTATGAAGACACGCGGCTTGAATATACAAAAAGACGAGCCGGCGCGCTTGCTTGCCGCGGGAAAAGCCCTATGCGGCGCGAAAGAATTTTTATCTTTTTATGGGGAAAACATAGACAGCCTGCCTCTGCCGGAAGAAAATATCACAAGCTATCAGCGTAAGCTGCCGGAAACACAGCGGTTGATTTTTACCACATTGCTGCCCGCCGCCGCCGCGATAAAATATCGCGGCGCGGACTGCGGAGTGAAAGAATTGCTGACCTCTGTAAAAGCATATTGCCTAACGGAATTGTCCCGCGTGCTGAGCGTCCGCCGGCATTAGACGCTATTGCTCGACAACTGCCGGAGAGGATGCAGGCTGTCCTCGCTTACAGCGCCCGGATCATTCACACCCAAAGGAAGCTCCCGCCCTTCCTCAGGCGGTACATCTTCATCAGGGTAGTCGCTGGTATCAGTTATATCCGCCGCGCTTGAGTCGGCATCCTCGTCGTCCGCCGCGCCGTCCGCCGCGCCGCCGCCGCCATTTTGGAGACGCACGGCTATAGTCTTGGTAACACCCTTTTCCTCCATCGTAACACCCAGCAGAGTAGCCGCGCCAGTAACAGTTTTCTTATTGTGAGTAATAACGATGAACTGACTCTTGTTGCCGAACTCCAGCAAAAGCTGCACAAAGCGGCTCACATTAGCCTCGTCAAGAGCGGCGTCTATCTCGTCAAGGAAACAAAACGGAGAAGGCTTAACCATGTATGTCGCAAACAACAGCGCGACCGCGGTCATAGATTTTTCACCGCCGGAAAGCAGCGTGATGTTTTCAAGTTTTTTACCGGGAGGCTGGGCGAAAATCTCTATACCCGATTCGAGAACATGATTCGGGTCGCTCAACCTAAGCTGAGCCTGTCCGCCGCCAAACAAACGCCGGAACATATTATGAAAATTCGTTTTTATCTTATTATAATTGCTCATGAAACGCTCCGAAGCTATTGCGCGATTCTCGGCCGCGATACTTTCTATATCCGCCCTGGCCCTCTGCAAATCGTCCATCTGATTCGTAAGAAAGTCATAGCGCTCCTTTGTTTCGTTGAACTCCTCCGGCGCTCCATAGTTTATGCCGCCAAGCTCTTTCGAACTGCCTTTCGCCTCGTTCAAACGCTCTCGCAAATCAGCAGCCGTGTCCCTTATCGTGTATATACGCTCCTCAAATTCCAGCAAATCGCGGGAATGTGTCTCCCGAAAGTTTTCTTGAATGTTCTCAATATCGTGTTGAGACGTGGCAAATTCAACCTGAAGGCGCTCAAGTTGCTGATTCAGCTTGTTCACCGCCTCCGTCCGTTTCGTTACCATCTCTTTTTTGCCGGAAACATCCTTATTGCGCCGCTCAATATCCTTTTGCAGTTTTTCAAGATTTGCGCCAAGCGCGGCTCCACGCTGCTCTATTTCGACTATATCGCTTTCGGCGGAAAAAATACGCTCTTCAAGCTCCTCCCCGCGCCTGCGGGCCATGAACAACTCGTCCTGAATACTTTTTAGCAAAGACTCCTGCTCGCTCAACTGCCGGCGAATCAAACGAGCGTGGGAATCGGCGGCTTCGGACTGAGTCTGCATCTGAGTCCTATTCATCTGAAGATCGTGCAAAGTCTGCCGGTAATCCGCAATCTTGCCCCCTAACCCGCTGTTATCCTGCCGCAAAACCGTGATATGTTCGCGTTTGTTAAAAATCCCGTCCTTGCAGGCGCGGATTTCACCATCCATAGCCCGTTTCTTGGTGATGATACCTTCGGGCGCTAGGAATTCATCAATAAAAACAGGAGTGCTCTTGCGGTAATCGGCAAACAGCCTTGCGGCAATATCAGCCTCCGCCGCCGCTTTTTCCAGTACCGCCGCGAGCTTTTCCGCCGCCTGACGCATATCGCCGGCGCCCCCGCCGGAAATCCCCCGCCCGGCCGCGTCGGCAATATCGCCCAGAAGCGCCTCCCGCCCCTTCAGCAGCGCGGCAATGCGTGAAAGAGCGCTTTCAAGTTCAGCCTGCGTCCGTTTCCGTTCCGCGGCGGAATAACCCGCCTCTTTCAATCCAGCGTCAAGAGCGGCGACAATATCATCCGTGATAGTCTCAAGCTCCCGATCGCACTCCGCGCTTTTTTTCTCAAAACGCTGGATAGCCGTTTCATCCGCCCTAATACTCTCTTCGTTTTCACCTATACGCGACGACGCAATCCTGATATTTTCTTCAAACGAGTGGATATTTTCCTCGATACCCGCGATTTTTTTACGCAGATCACGGACTATACCGTCTTGTTCGTCAACATCATCCCTCAATTCCTCTATCCGCGCCCGGCATGAACGCTCCTTATTTTCATTCTGATTTATCTGATTCCGGCACTCGTTCCGCTGCTCCGAGACAAGTTTTACTTCATTTGCCAGCGCTTCCTTGTCCTTTGCCAGCCCAAAGAGCGCTTTTTGCCCTTCGATGAACTCTTGCTCCAAAGAATTTACTTCGTCAAGAAAATCGTGAACAGACTGGTTGATCTCGTCAAGCTCCAAACGCAGCGCGTCCCGCTCCTGCGTCTTAATTTTGATGTTTTCATCACGCTCGTCTCGTAAATCACGGAATTGTTTTAGCCGTAAAAGCTGAATATCCCGCTCAAGATCGAAAATTTCATCCCGCAGAGCGCGAAAACGAATAGTTTTTTCGGCCTGAATTTTCAAACTATCATAATTACGCTTAACCTCTTTAAGCAAAGCCTCTATTTGCCGTATATTTTCATCATATCTTGCGATTTTTAACTCAGCATCCCGTGTTTTTACCTTAAAACTAGTAATTCCGGCGGCCTCTTCAAACAAATATCGCCGTTCTTCAGGCTTTGAAGACAGCGCCTGGTCGATTTTTCCCTGCTCCATCACGGAATATGCGGCTTTTCCCACCCCTGTATCCCAAAAAAGCTCGCGAATTTCCTTTAACCGCCGTTCTTGCGAATTGATAGAATACTCGCTTTCGCCGGAACGGTACAGGCGGCGTTTTATCTGCACTTCCGGCATATCTATAGGCAAAATGCCGTTGTCATTAGCAAGAGTCAGAGTAACTTCAGCCACGCTTAACGCTTTTCGCGTTTCCGTACCGTTGAATATAACATCTTCCATTTTCTCCGCGCGCAAGGCCCCGGATTTTTGCTCGCCCAAAACCCATTTTATCGCGTCAACTACATTCGATTTCCCGCAGCCGTTAGGCCCCAACAGCGCGGTAATTCCATCAGCAAACTCAATATGCGTCTTATCGGCAAAAGATTTGAAGCCAAAAATGTCAAGACTTTTAAGAAACAAAAAAACTCCCTAAACAGCGCCGAAAAATGCTCGTCCTCGTTTTTTAGCGCCGTTTTCACGTATATTTTTCAAAATTTTCCACAGAAAAACAAAAAATCATTAAGACACGTCGAAA
>JAIRZA010000064.1 GCA_031267475.1 Spirochaetaceae bacterium
TTTTTTTCTTGACAGTTTTTAGTTTTCCCGCTTATGATATTAAAACATACCATTGTTAGCGAGACGGGATTTTCCAGTCTTTCTTGCCGTGGATCAAAGATACCTTGCGTATCAAGAAATGGCTTACAGTAATGTACGCCGGTTCTGATTATTGAGGGATACAAATGGATAATTTAGGCTTAAACGCGGTTCCATCGGCGAACCGTGTTCACATTGGATTTTTCGGCCTGCGTAACGCCGGAAAATCAAGTTTACTCAACGCGGTCGCGGGACAAGAGTTGGCTATTGTTTCGAAGATAAAGGGAACTACCACCGATCCTGTTTTCAAGGCTATGGAAATCCTGCCGCTGGGACCGGTTGTGATCATCGACACACCCGGAATCGACGACGTGGGGAAACTTGGGGCGGAACGGGTGCGCAGCGCTAAACGAGTTATGAATCGTATTGACATAGCGCTGCTGGTTACCACAGCGGGAACTGTTCAAAAAGCAGCGGAGGAAGAACTTATCCGCCTGTTTAATGAAAAAGAAATCCCCTATCTTGTGGTAAAAAATAAATGCGATACGCTTAGCGACCCGCTTCCCGCAGACGGCGGCGCGGAAATATTCGTCAGCGCTAAAACGGGTTTCAACATCAATCTGTTAAAAGAAAGAATAGCCGCCATTATACCTGTCAAGGCGGAAACTCCGCGTATAATCGGCGACCTTATCTCGCCTTCGGATATTGTGATTCTGGTTACGCCGATAGACACCTCCGCTCCTAAGGGGCGTTTAATCCTTCCGCAACAGCAGACTATCCGCGATATACTCGAAGCCGGCGCCATCGCGCTGGTGGTAAAAGAATATGAATTGAAAGACGCGCTGGAAGGTCTGGTAAAAAAGCCGCGCATGGTTATTACTGATAGTCAGGTTTTTGAAAAAGTTTCCGCCGAGGTGCCAACGGACATCCCCTTAAGCTCTTTTTCTATCCTTTTTGCCAGATATAAGGGCTTCCTAGTTTCCGCTGTAAAGGCTGTAACACGCCTAGACAGCATAGAAGACGGTGATAAAATCCTAATCTGCGAAGGCTGCACCCACCACCGCCAGTGTGACGACATAGGGACGGTGAAAATTCCACGCTGGATACGCGATTATACTGGTAAAACGCCGGATTTTTCTAATACGGCGGGAAGCGGCTTTCCAGATGATCTTTCAGAGTACAAACTAATCATTCATTGCGGCGGGTGTATGCTAAACGAGCGGGAAATGCTGTTCAGAGAAAAAAGCGCTTTAAGCCAGAACGCGCCTATGACGAATTATGGGATTCTTATCGCTCATATTCAGGGGATACTGAAACGCAGTCTTTCTGTGTTTCCTCTTATTCTTGCTGAATTGGAAAATTATGGAGGTCATTTATGAATAGAGTTGCTGTGATTGGGGCTGTGTTAGAAAACCCCAGCCAAAACCAGAAAGCCTTTAACGAGACTGTTTCGGAATTTCGCAAGATAATTAAGGGGCGGATGGCTGTCCCATTTGACGAGGAAAACGCCGCCGTCATATCCATTACTCTGCTTGGCGAATTAGATGAAATTAACGCGCTGACAGGGAAGCTGGGAAATCTGCGCGGCGTAACGGTAAAAGCCGCTGTTTCAAACGCCTTGAAAGGGGCGGAGCAGGAGGGTCGCTATGAGCGCTGAAGAAAACTTTATAGACAGGGAATACATTGAAGACCTCTTAAAAACGGCAAAGGACGCCGGCTGCGCGGAGGTTGATTCGTATCTTGACAAGGCGGAGCGTTTTGAAGGGCTTAACCACCGCGAGATAGCCGCGCTGCTGCTTAGCGACAAGGAAGAACATATAAAGCGGATTTATCATATCGCGTGGAAAATAAAACGCCGTATTTACGGAAACAGGATTGTCCTATTTGCGCCTCTTTATGCGAGTGATTATTGTGTGAATAACTGTTCATATTGCAGTTATAATTGCAGGAACAAATTTAAACGTACAAAACTTACTATGGACGAGGTGCGCGAGGAAGTGCGGCTGCTTGAAAAGATGGGGCATAAACGCATCGCGCTGGAGGCGGGCGAACACGACAAAGAATGTCCTATCGACTACATTTTGGAATGTATGCGGGCTATTTATGGCATGAAGTTTGAAAATGGCGAGATTCGCCGGATTAACGTAAATATTGCCGCGACCACTGTGGAAAACTATCGTAAACTAAAAGAGATTGGAATTGGCACTTACATTCTGTTTCAGGAAACATACCACCAGCCCACGTATGAAAAGATTCACCTGTCCGGGCCTAAACGCGACTATCTTTATCATCTTAATGCCTTTGACCGCGCTCACGAAGGCGGAATAGATGATGTTGGGGGCGGGGTTCTGTTCGGGCTGGCGGATCCGTATTTTGAAACTTTGGCTTTGATGATACACAATGAACATCTTGAAAAATGTTTTAATGTTGGGTTTCACACGATTTCTGTACCTCGCCTATGTCCGGCGCAGGGTGTGGACATGGATACTTTTCCTCATCTGCTGGACGATTCCAAATTTGAAAAAATAGTAGCCGTCCTTAGGCTCGCTCTTCCTTTTACAGGCATGATACTTTCTACACGGGAAAATCACGCCATGCGGAAAAAACTCCTGCGGCTTGGCATTTCCCAAATAAGCGCCGGTTCCAGTACGGAAGCGGGCGGCTATGCAAAACGGGAGCGCCGCGAAGAAACAACACATCAGCAATTTTTTGTCAACGATGACCGCAGCGCTCTTTCAATCATTACAGAGCTTATGGATGATGGGTACATACCCAGTTTCTGTACTGCCTGCTACCGGAACGGGCGCACGGGGGATCGTTTCATGTCTCTTGCAAAGTCGGGGCAGATTAAAAATGTCTGCCTGCCAAACGCTTTGATGACGCTGTGCGAATATTCGGCGGATTACGGAGACGCGCTTTTTAATGAAAAAGCCGCCGCCGCTGTCAGGCGCGAGCTGCCGGAGATTCAAAACGAAAAGATGCGAGCCTTGACTAGTGCTAATATCGAAAAAATACGGCAAGGCCGCCGGGATTTCTTTGTATGATTAAGCCGCCTTTTACGGATGATGTTCTGCTTCATTATATAAGCGCGAGCGCCGCGGACGAGTCCGCGGACTTGTTCGCGGCGGCGCGCGAGGTTCAGGAAAAGTATTACGGCAAACGGGTATATTTCCGCGCCCTCATCGAGTTTACCAATTATTGCGAAAACGACTGCTATTACTGCGGTATACGAAAGAGCAACGGAAAACTTAAACGCTACCGTCTTTGCATGGACGATATTCTTGAATGTTGCCGCGAAGGGGCTGCGTTGGGGTATAAGACTTTTGTCCTGCAAGGAGGGGAAGACCCGTATTTTAACGATGAACGTATGATAGAAATTATCACCGCTATACGCCGCGCATATCCGGATCATGCGATAACGCTTTCTATAGGCGAGCGCGGACGGGCGAGTTATGAAGCGTTTTTTGCCGCCGGCGCGAACCGGTACTTGCTGCGCCACGAGACTGCTTGTGATGATCATTATCGCAAATTGCACCCGCCGCGCATGAGTTTAACGGAGCGGAAGCAATGTCTTTATGATCTTAAAAATGCCGGCTATCAAGTCGGGGCTGGTTTTATGACGGGTTCGCCGTTCCAGAAGCCGGAACATCTGCTGGCGGATCTTAGGTTTCTGGAAGAATTGCAGCCGCAAATGGTTGGAATAGGGCCGTTCATCCCGCAAGCGGATACTCCATTTGGCGGCTTTCCCGCAGGTGATTTGGAATTGAGTCTGCGGATGATTGCGCTAACCCGCTTGTTGCTTCCAGACGCGCTGATTCCGGCGACTACGGCTTTGGGGACGGTTTCTCCACAGGGGCGTGAACGTGGTCTTGCGGCTGGAGCTAATGTGGTGATGCCGAATCTATCTCCAAAAAGTACGCGGAGATTGTACGCGCTCTACGACAACAAAATCTGCATCGAAGACGCGGCGGCCGAATGTCGTTTTTGTATGGAAAATCGCGTTCGTAGTTTTGGTTTTGAAGCCGATATGTCTAGGGGGTCGTGAAATCGGCGGTTAAAATGAGAATTGCCGGCACTGCCGGCGGGCGCGTATGAGGACTAAAACCACAAAAACACCGCTAAAATTTCGTCTAGTTTTTTCATGATAATCGTCAAAAAAAGCGACTATCCTGCCGATAATATACAGGAAATACAATTCTTTGCGAAATGTTTTATCGCGGAATTCGTATATTGGAGGTTGCCATGCCTTATTTTAACTCCGCATTAAAAACGCCCGCGTCCGGCGGAAATTTAA
>JAIRZA010000065.1 GCA_031267475.1 Spirochaetaceae bacterium
CACGGGATGCGAACATAGTGAGCACGGACAAAGTGTTCGCATACCCGGATGTGCCGCCCATGGACCGGCTAAAACTATTTTGGGCAGGCGGCGAATAATTTTTTATTAATATGCACAACTTTGTAATTAGGGTTTGCGTCTTTGATCAAGGATTCCATTACATCGGGATCGTCCGGTAAATGATAGGTGCAAAGCGCAAGTTTTGGCGCGAATTCTTTTAACGCGCCCCGCGCGCCCTTCAACATATCCCGCTCGGCGCCTTCTATATCGGATTTAATGAAGTCAACTTTTTTTAGATTTTGTTCGTGAATAAAATCATCTAGTGTAGTGATTTTAATTTTTTCGCTGGAATTTGTTGTAGCAAGATCTGTAACAACAGTGTTGCCGCCGCTCGCAAAATCGATGTTTAAGACAAGTTCGCCATTTATGCCGCCAAGTCCTTTATTTACAGGGTAAATCCCCCCCCCCCCCCTTCATTTGTGTTTAATTCAGCGGTTTTTTGCAGAAGCCCGAAAGTCTTGGCGGTTGGCTCAAAGGCATAGGCAAACGCGCCTTTTGCGGCGGCGTACGCGCTAAAGTCCCCTATCCACGCGCCGGCGTCTATTACAACATCGCCTCGTTTTACGGTAACGTCAAAGCCGTCCGCTGTGTAGCCATAAGGACCTTCCCCCATAACTTTGTCGAGCCGTTTAACAAGAGCGGCGGAATAATCGTCATTGAAAAGCAGACTGAACAGAAAAGTATCCAAAAAAATAAAAGATAAAGTCTCCATGTCAAGCTCTTTGTCGTACGGGAGAAACGCCCCGTTAAAATTAAAGACGCTATTGGAAGCCGAAACTTTTTGAAGCCATATTTCAGGAAATTCAGGCGAGTGTGTTCCGAATTTAGTTTTTTTAAGAAATTTCAGCACTTCTTCTTTTTTATCAAAGTCATAAGAGCCCGGTTCTTCTAACAAAGCGATCAGCGTTTCACTGTACTCGTTTAAAGTATTTGAGAGTAATGAAAAACTTTGCAGGATGCGAAACCGCGCTTTATAACGCGGCATTATCTTGTGCCAGAACTTTCTTAGAAATTCGTTTTTGCTTACTTGTGATATAATTTCATATTTGAACCACCCCATAATATCCTCCTAAATGAAAACTTACACAGTTTATTATATGAATTGCAGCGCAAATAAGTCTAGCGCCGCCGCCGGTCGGTACTGGCATAAAAACAGGAACAGTTTTATCATAAATACTTAAGCCTAAAAATCTAGTGTTTTTGGGAAAACCTTTATCATTGAACTTGTTCAGCGGCTCTATCGAGGAAAATTATGGTTTCTGAGCGTAAAATAACGGTACGGACTTATGAATGCGACAGCTACAGTCATGTTAATAACGCAAACTACTTGAACTATCTTGAATACGCGCGTTTTGAGTTTTTGCGCGATATTGGCTTTAATTATCAGGGGATGCTGGCGGCGGGATACGGCGTGTATGTGGCGCGAATTGAGATTGACTACAAACGCCCCGCTGTGGCGGACGACGAATTGCTAATTCAGTCATGGCCTATAAAGAGGGGCGCGGTTAGCGGTGTAATAGCGCAAAAAATTACACGGGGCGCGGATGTTATCGCCGAGGCAAAAGCTACATGGGTCTTTGTCGGTAAAAACGGCGTTCCGGTAAGATTGCCGCCGGAATTCGATACACCGCTGTTAGGTTGAACAAGCCGCCGGCAAAAAGTTTTCTTACAAAGTACACCCGCCCGGCGGCCGGCTTGATTGCGCGTAAGATCCGGCTAATACGGCTCGTAGATATATTATTACCGCTATGCGTCTTGACTAAGACGCATAGTTTTCAATAGGCTTATCTCAAATGGCGGATATTTCATTTTTGTCGGACGCCGAATTCGAGGCATACCGTAAGTTGATATACACGGAAAGCGGCATACATTTTACTCAAACCAATCGTTCTATCCTTGAAGGTCGTTTGAAAGAGCGCCTGAGGCAAAGCGCAATTCAAACCGCAAAGGAATATTTGAACAAAGTCAGTTCCAGCAAGGATGAGTTAAAAATCTTTCTTGATGCTATAACAACAAATTTGACGCGCTTTTTTCGTAATCAGCCTCACTTTGACGCGATGGAGCGCTTTGTTATTCCAGAGCTTATCGCGGTAAAAAAGACTACGGGCGACTCAACATTAAGAATCTGGAGCGCAGGTTGTTCGACGGGGGAAGAGCCTTATACAATAGCGATGCTTTTAAGCGAAAAGCTGCCGCCTAATTTTAAATTCGAGATTGTAGCCAGCGACCTGAGCCTGAAATGCCTAATGACGGCAAAAGAGGGTTTTTATGACAAGATGCGTGTTGTAGGTATACCGGACGCTTACTTAAAAAAATATTTTGACCAGAATGAAAGCGGATACCGTGTTAAAGATAGTTTAAGATCAAAAATCCGCTTTGATTATCATAATCTTAAAAATGTCTCTCCTTGGAAAAATTTTGACGTTGTGTTTTGCCGTAATGTACTCATCTATTTTGACGAGGCCGCGCAATTAACCGTTGTAAACCATTTTTGGGATTCGATGGCGGCCAAGGCTTTCCTCTACATCGGACACTCCGAGTCGCTTTTTGGCATGAATACAAAATTTGAATTTGTCAAAACTCAATGGACCACGCTTTATAAAAAATGGATATAGCGGGTACAAAGTGGGTGCAAGGAGAGAAACATGACTGATGATATTTCGGTGCTGATTGTGGATGATTCCGCGCTTATGCGCAATTTGATAAGCAAAATGGTGGAAACTACGCCCGGTCTTTCGGTAGTGGATACGGCTATGAACGGGAAATTCGCGCTTGAAAAAATAAAAAAATATAATCCTGATGTAATAGTTTTAGATCTTGAGATGCCGGAAATGAACGGTATTGAATTTCTTCGCGAGCGCAAAAAACAAGGTATTAAAATCCCGGTTATCATACTATCTTCTGTCGCGGAAAAAGGCGCATCCGTTACTATGGAGGCTTTGAACCTTGGCGCGAGTGATTTTGTACAAAAGCCTTCCGGCTCCATATCTATCGATATTGCCACGGTTAAAGACAGGGTTTCAGAGCTTTTGCTGGCTTACGGCGGAAGATACCATCGTCTTAATAAAAAGCAGTCCGCGACCGTAAGCGCCGCCGTAAGCGTGGAAAGTTCGCTTGTAAATAAAACCGTTCCTTCAAAAACGGGTATGGCGGCGCTGTCAACTTTTGCTTCGGATTTGGGGATAACCGTCCGCGCTCCGGCGCAAAAAATTGCGCCGGTACGTCAAACAGGAAAGATTGAGGTTGTCGCTATAGGCATATCAACGGGCGGACCCGAGGCGCTGCGTGTTGTTTTTTCGAAACTTGACCCCGACTTAAAGGTTCCTATACTTGTTGTCCAACATATGCCGCCCGGTTTTACCCGTGAATTCGCGTTGAGTTTGGACAAGATATGTCCGCTCGCCGTGAAAGAGGCTGAGGAGGGCGACGAGTTGATTCCGGGACGCATCTTGATAGCGCAGGGTAATAAACATCTTGAGCTTACACGCGAAAACGCTAAGATTTTTGTGAATCTTTCCCAAACGCCGCAGGTTAGCGGGCACCGTCCCTCTGCCGATGTGCTGTTCGCGTCTGTGGCGGTAACGTTTACGAATCACGCGCTTGGCGTGATAATGACGGGCATGGGCAAGGACGGGGCGCAGCAGCTTGGGAATATCTACCGCGAGGGCGGTCTTACTATTGGGCAGGATGAAACATCCTCCGTTGTCTACGGAATGCCCCGTGTGGCTTACGAGCTTGGTCATGTGATGGAACAGGTTTCTCTTGAAAATATGGGTAAGCGTATAAGCTCCATAGCGAAAAATTCGCGCCTGTAACCGCCGCCCGCAGCTAAGCCGCCGCCGCCGAACGGCTCTACCCGCGCCGGGGAATTACTTTATCCACCAGTTATTGAGTCCGGTGTCATACTTAGGATATATGGGCGGGATCCCGAATTTATCTACATAGGCGATGCGGTAATGGTCAAGATACCATTCAGGGATGTAGTAGTTGTTCCATGTCAGCACCCGGTCAAGCGCGTGTCCGGCGGCGGTCAGCAGCGCGTCGTCCTCTTGATGAGACGCTATGTAATCTGTCAGGTAGTCTACGGCGGGGTTGGAAACGCCGGGTGTGTTCCATGTTGAATCGATGTAACGTGAATTCCATAGTATCAAAAGATCGGAGCTGGGATACGGCGAGGCGGGCGAAACGCCGTTAAGCATATCAAAATCACGGGAACGCAGGCGGTTGATGTACTGGCTTTGATCCACCGTGCGTATATACATGGAAATTCCGTAGCGTTCAAGGTTGTTGCGAAACGGAATCAAAAAGCGTTCGACTGTGCTGTCGTATATCAAGAATTCAAAGCGGAATTGTTCGCCCGCGTCATTTAGCAGTTTTCCGTTTTTTAGCTCCCAGCCCGCCTCGCTCAAAAGGCGGAGAGCCTCTCGCGCCTGTGGTCTTATGTAGCCGTCTCCTTCGTGAGACGGCGGCTGATACTCCCGCGTAAATATTTCGGCGGGGACTACATTTCGGATTGGCTCCAGAATCGCTAGTTCGTCAGGGCCGGGAAGTCCGCTCGCCGCGTACTTGGTGTTCTGAAAAAAGCTCCGTGTCCGTTTGTATTGCTTGTAAAACAGGTTCGCGTTTATCCATTCAAAGTCAAAGAACAAGCTAAGCGCCCTGCGTATTCGTATATCGCTGAAAATAGGGCGCTGGATGTTGAATACGAGTCCGGTCATATCCGCCGGTTTTTCATTTTTCGGCTCTGACCGGATTATAGCGCCTGTCTCAAAAATCTTGCCTTTGTATCCGGTCGCCCAGTTTGAAGCGGAGTTCTCTTCACGGAAGTCGTACTCGCCTGCTTTGAAAGCCTCGAACGCCATGTTGCTGTCGCGGTAGTAGTCGTATCTTATGGTGTCGAAGTTATAGCGTCCTTTATTTACTGGTAAATCCGCAGCCCAGTAGTCTTTTACACGTTCCCAAATGATGTACTGTCCCATTTTGTAATCTTTTATCCGGTAGGGGCCTGTGCCTATGGGCGGGGTTATCAAGGGTTCCGAAAAATCGTGTTGTTCCCAGAAGCGTTTTGGAAATACGGTGAATTGGGCCACGGACAACATTTTTTCCTTGTCGCCGCCGGAGAGGTCGAAACGCGCGCGGTTGTCTGGCAGGACGCTTGCTTTTACGTCTGAATAATAGACGCGGAACTGTGGTACGCCTTTTTCAAAAATTATGTTGAACGAAAATACTGCGTCCTCAGCGGTGATTGGTTGTCCTTCGTTGTCTTTGGCGTTTGGATTTATTGTAAAAATGATGAAGGAATAGTCCGCGGCGTATTCGATTTCGCTTGCTATTAGCGGGTACAAAACTCCGGCTTCGTCATCGCTGCTTGTCATTAGTGTGTCATAGCAGTATTCGTAGCCTGACGCGCAGGAGCCGCGCAGCGCGTACCGGTGAAAATTGTCATAGGTTCCTGTTGTGTGTAGTGTGATGCCGCCGCGTTTGGGGGCGTTTGGGTTTGTGTAATTAAAATGGGTGAAGTTGTCTTTGTACAGGGGTTCGCCGTGCAGAGATAGGTGTTTTGCCTTTATCACTTGGATATCCGGCGCGGAAAATGCTGTTTGCGGCGCAAGCAACGCGCAGATTACAATTATTTTTTTTATCGTGTCCGGTTTTAATTTGAATGAGCTCATAAAATTTTCCTTTTTGGGCTTGCAAAATGCGGCGCATTAATGCGCCGCATTTTGTGGTTTCAAGCGCTTGTTGTTCGATGACTGGGGTTATCGAACGACTCTATTATAGAAAAATAAAAGGATAGAAAATAGGATAATGCGCCCGACAGCGGTTTTCTATCCGCTACGCGCCCGCCAGCGGGTTTCTATCCGCTACGCGGTAGTATCCCGTGAGTCGTCTCACACAACAGGGCGTGGAGTTTCGCTGTGCGAAACTCCGGAGCTCAACGCGCCAGCGTTTTGCTACGCTACGCGCCGGCATACCGTAAGCCGCCTTCACTTCGCGTTTTTACTCCGATAAAGGCGATTGGCATACGCGCCCGCCAGCGGGCTTCTATCCGCTACGCGGCGGCGTCCCGCAAGTCTCTCATACAACAAGGGCAGGGAGTTTGCGCCACGCGCAAACTCCTAAAGCAAAATGCTGCGCATTTTGCTACGCCTGCGACCTACGGC
>JAIRZA010000040.1 GCA_031267475.1 Spirochaetaceae bacterium
GATGAAAGAAAGCGACGCGGAAACCGACTGGCAGATGAAAGCGCTGCAAAAGAGTCTGGACGATTTGGACGACCGTTTCGGCGAACTTGCCGAACATTTAGTCATCCCCAATATCATCGATAAGTTTAACGCGCTAGGCTGTCATTTCAAAGACGTATGCAGGGAGCGCAAATTCTACCGCGAAGACCGCACTGTAGGCGCGGTGTTTGACATTTTCTTGGAGAACGGCGAATCTATCGTGGGCGTGGAGGTTAGGGACAAGCCTGAAGAGCAGGATATTGAAGACCATATTGAGCGGCTGGCGTTCTTGCGGAGATACAAGGACGAGATGGGCGATAAGCGCAAGAATATATACGGCGCGCTGGCTGGGGCGATAATGCCTGATAATGTACGGCAGGCGGCGTTGAAGGCGGGGTTATACGTGATAGAGCAGTCGGGTGATACGGTCAAGATAGAAAAGCCGCAACAAGTGCGCGGCTGGTGATGGCGGCTCAACGCTGCGCGTTGAGCTTTCGGAGTTTCGCATAGCGAAACTCCAAGGCTTGTTGTATGAGAGACTTGCGGGATGATAGCGCGGAGCGCATGGAAGCCCGCTGGCGGGCGCGTTGCGCTTCGGAGTTTCGCATAGCGAAACTCCATGCCCTGTTATAAGAGACTTGCGGGTACGCTGGCTCAACGCGCAGCGTTTTGCGGTGTTTGCGGTGGCGGCATTCCCTTTAGGGGGGTGTTTTATCAAGCCGGCAATTCCGGTATTTGTACCAGAATTTAACTGACTTCCGCTCTCAATTGCGGGAGAGGTTTCTGATAGCTTTTGAATTCGGAATTGTTGCTAAGGCAATGCGCGGGCTTGAATTTTAGGGGAAAAAAATACAATACTAGTGCAGTAAGGGGTTTCTAATGGCTCGTGGTGATGTTGGAAGATCCGTACTGCTTTTAGTTATAATAATTTTAATATCCGCAGGCGGTTTGTTATGGTTTGACTACCTTAATGTAATCGATATTAAAACATTTCTTGCCCCGGTTTACCAGCGTTTGGGTCTGGAGGCGCGTAGTCAAACTCCTTTGCCAAAAGGTGAAATGTTGAATTTAGACGCGGAACGGCTTGCTGTTCGTCTTGAAACGCTTGATCTGCGTGAAATGGAGATGAAGAAGCAGGAAAATGATATTCAGGCGCGGCAGTCCCAGATTGAACAGATGTCGGCTGAATTAGAAGACCGGCAAAAAGGGCTTGATGAACGTGAAAAATCAATGGACGCTCTTACTGACGAATTGACTTCCCGTGAGCGTAATGTTGAACAGATTGCCCGCTATCTTAACGGTATGCCTCCGCAAAACGCTGTCGCCATAATTGAGGCTATGGATGATCAATCCGCCATTGATGTTATCCGCAAGGTTGAAGAGATAGCCCAAGCGGAAGGCGCGGCCTCCATTGTGTCGTACTGGTTTTCATTGTTGCCGGCTGACCGCGCTGCTGAAATTCAGCGTAAGATGAGTATCCGTCCTTAGTTTAATGGAGAATGTGAATGTTAGATGATGTGAAACCGGTTGTAAAAATATTTCTGGCTTCTCCCGGAGGGCGCGGGAAGCCTTTTTGCGGTCCTGGTATGGTAAATTTGCTGGAAGCGATTAACGAAACTGGAAATGTTCGCAGGGCGTGTGAAAGTATGCAAATATCGTACAGCAAGGGTTGGAAGTTGCTGAATAGTCTGGAAGCATGGCTTATGTATCCGGTAACGGAGCGCCGGCAGGGAGGTAGGGGCGGCGGCGAGGCTCATCTTAACGAGATGGGGGCTGATTTCCTAAAAAAACATCGCGCGTTTGAAGCTGATTGCCGGCAGGCGGTCCGCGTGTTATTCGATAAATACTATGTGAATGAATGAAAGGTGTCTTGTCCGGTAATGCTTGTTGAATATCGCAATTTTAGAGCCGCATTCCGCCGTATTACGGCGCGGAATGAGCGTAGTTTTAATGAAGTTGTGCACGGGATAAACTTGACGATAGCGGCGAATGGGATAACCGCGCTTGTTGGTGAAAGCGGCAGTGGTAAGACGGTGAGCGCTCAAGCGTTGTTGCGCTTGCAAAATCCAGACATGATAGATTATTCCGGCGGCGACCTGCTTTTCGAGGGGCGGGATATTCTTAAAATGGATGATGCCGGGCTTCGTTCTATACGCGGGCGTGAAATTGGTATGATTTTTCAGGAGCCTGCGTCTAGTCTTAATCCTTTGCATTGTATTGAACGGCAGGTTGCCGAGCCGCTTTTTGTTCACAGGGGTTTGAGCGCGGCGCAGGCGCGTCCGCTTGTTGTGGAATGGTTGCAAAAGGTGGGTCTGCGTGATGCTGAAAAGCGTCTTGGGGCTTTCCCGCATGAGCTTTCCGGCGGCGAGCGGCAGCGTGTTATGATAGCGCTGGCTCTTATTAACGGTCCCAAGCTGCTGGTGGCTGACGAGCCTACGACGGCGCTTGATGTTACGATTCAGGCGCAGATACTTGACCTTATCCGCTCTTTGCAACGGGAATTGGGTATGGCGGCTTTGTTTATTACTCATGACCTTAATCTTGCCCGCCGTGTCGCAGACCGCGTCGCTGTGATGAAGGCGGGGTGTATTGTGGAAAGCGGCGCTATTGATGATATTTTTAATAATCCCCAGCATGAATATACGCGCGAGTTGCTTAGCGGCGATTTTGACGGCGAGGGTCCGGCGCCTAAGTTTGACGCGCCTGCGGCGGCTTCGGTAAATGGTCTGAAAGTGTACTTTCCTGTAAAAAAGGGTTTTTTTCGCCGCGCTGTCTCGTATATTAAGGCGGTTGATGGTGTTAGTTTTACTTTGCGCAGGGGTGAAACGCTGGGTATAGCCGGCGAGAGCGGCAGTGGTAAGACATCGTTGGGTAAGGCTTTGCTTTGTTTGCAGAAAAGCGAGGGTGTAATCATGGTTGACGGGCGTGAAATCCATGGTTTGAATGAAAAATCACTGCGTCCTCTGCGGCGGAAGATGCAGATTATTTTTCAGGATCCTTATGGTTCGCTTTCGCCGCGTATGACGGTGCGGAATATCGTGGGCGAGGGGCTTTTGATTCATAATATTTGCGCTAGGGGTGAGCGTGATTTTCGTGTGATGAGTGCTTTGAGTGATGTTGGTTTAAGCGACCCGGATTATCTTGACCGTTATCCAAATGAATTTTCCGGCGGGCAGCGTCAGCGTATTGCTTTGGCGCGCGCTCTTGTGATGGCGCCGGAAATTTTGGTGCTGGACGAGCCTACTTCTAGTCTTGACCGTACTACTCAATTTCAGATTATACGGTTGTTGCGCTGCTTGCAGGAAAAATATTTTTTGTCATATATATTTATTAGTCATGATCTTCGAATAGCGCGTAGTATTTGCAATTCGTTGATTATTATGCGGGCGGGTAAAATTGTGGAGGCTGGCGCGGCGCGGGATGTTTTCCAAAATCCTCAGCATGAATATACCCGGATTTTGCTGAAAACAGCTTTTGAATGATTTTTTTTAGTGGTCAAGGGGTGGTTTTTGGGGGCGGGCGATTGAGGCGGGGAGGGGGATGTCAGCCTTGAATCCGGCTTAACATATTTGAATATTGTTGTTACGGCAAATTGCCGCTAAAACCGAATCATTTGTTATGAATACGCCGTCATTTCTTCTTGCTGTAACCATATACAACATATCGTAAATCGAGTGCTTGTTATTTACGCCTTCTGAAAATGCTTCTTGCCAAATCTCTGTGCTATTTATAAACTTGTCAACATAATTTATTCCATTTTTGATATATTGTACACATTCGTCTTTGTTCAAGATATTTGCCCGGTAATATTTCCACAGTGTATTTGTCAGCTCAGAAACATACAAATCAGGTGCGATAACAAGCGCGGCTTCTTGCAATGTTTTGCTGAATTGGGGGGATTTTTCCTTCTGTAAGAGAATTTCCATTGCTCCGCAGACATCGATAACTGCTGTCATCTGTTTCTGTCTTCACGAACAAATTTTACATGGTCTATGGTTTTTGCGTTTTGAGGTATCTGCCGGGAAAGTGTTTTTTCTATGGCGCGTCTTCTTCGTTCTTTATTGGATATTTCTTCACCAAGTCCTTTTCTTATGATAACGATTGTCTGCTGGGCTATTGACCGATTCTCCCGGCGAGCTTCAAA
>JAIRZA010000043.1 GCA_031267475.1 Spirochaetaceae bacterium
AAGGATAGCATATATAAAAAAGTTTTTCTACCGCTCGTGTGTCCGCGCAAATAAAAACTTACCGCCCAAAGCGCCACATGCTGACCATTGCGGCCTCCTTAGCTAACGTCCTAAACGGCCTGGGCGGTATAGTTAAAAGAATAAGTATATATTTTTTATTTTTCAAGTTGTTTCTCAAGTTTTTTTCAAAAAAAAACATACGCCTAACATACAACATATCCAGCGGCCGCATGATCGCGCCCCCTCCCGCCGGCTCAATAACACGCGGGCTGTTTTATCTTTGAAAAAATGGATATACTCATAGTATGAGTGCAAACGCGCCTATATGGGATTTAAGCTCCGTTTACAAGTCGTTCGACTGCGCGGAGTACAAGCGGGACTGCGAGATTTTGACAGAACGGATTGCGGCTTTGGAAGCAATGCTCGGCGCTTTGCCGGACAGCCTTGCCGCCGGAATTGACGATGACGCGGCTGGAAAAGCGCTGTTAAACACGCTTGACGCATGGGAGGCGGCAGGCGATTACGCTGAAAATTTAAGCGCCTACGCGGATGCCGTCTACACAAGCAATACGCAGGATCATCGCGCCGGCGCGGAGATAAACAATATAGAAACACTGCGGCTTCCATTTGGGAAAGCCACAGTGATTTTTCGCGGCGTCCTTGCGGCGAATAAAGGGCGGGTTATGCGACTTGCAGAGCATGACAGCCGCATAAAACCCTACTCGTTTTTTCTTTCCGAGGCGATAGAGAAAGCCGCTTTTCAGATGGAAAGCGGCCTTGAAGATTTAGCCAACGACCTGTGCCGGTCGGGAGGCGACGCATGGGGGCGGCTGCACGAAGCGCTTACGTCTACCGCCTCGGCCGTTTTGGAAGACGGTGAACGAAGAACAGTTACGGAATTGCGTTCATTAGCGAACTGCGGCTATAGAACTTTGCGCCGTAGCGCTTACAACGCGGAACTTGAGGTGTGGAAGGCGATTGAAATCCCTATGGCGGCCGCTCTTAACGGAGTAAAAGGCTGCGCGATTACCGTTGATACACGGCGCGGTTGGAGCAGCCAGTTGCAAAAATCCGCTTTTCAGTCGCGCATAGAAGAAAAAACCCTGCATTCCCTCATTTCCGTCATTGAAAACGCGCTGCCGCTGTTTCACCGCTATCTGGCGTTAAAAGCGCGTATGCTCGGCATTGAAAAATGCGCGTTCTTCGACCTATTCGCGCCTGTGGGGGAAATAGACGAAAAACAATGGGAATGGGACGAGACCACAGCGTTTATCGCGGAGTGCTTTGAAGACTTCGAGCCGGAAATGGCGGCTTTCGCGCGCAGAATTTACGCCTCCGGCTGGGTTGACGCTGAAATTCGAAAAGGGAAGATAGGCGGCGCGTATTGTACGGATTTTCCGCTGGTAAAAGAATCCCGCATCCTGTGTAACTTCGATGGCGCTTTCAACTCGGCGCTGACAATCGCGCATGAAACTGGGCACGCATGGCATCACGAGCTTATCAAAGATTTACCGCGGGCGCTTTCACACTACCCAATGACATTGGCGGAGACGGCGAGCCTGTTCGCGGAGACGCTGGTTTTTGAGGCCGCGGTTAAAGACGCCTCCCCCTCCGGCAAGCTGCGCCTTATTGAAGGCAGCGTGAAGGACTCGTGCCAAACTATTGTCGATATACTTTCGCGGTTTTACTTCGAAAAAGAATTGTTCGCAAGACGCGCCGTTAGGGAGCTTCCCGCCGCGGAGCTTTGCTCCATGATGCTTGACGCGCAGAAAAAAACATACGGCGAAGCGCTTGACGGCGAAAAGCTGCACCCGTATATGTGGGCGGTAAAAATACACTATTATAACCCTTCGCTGCCGTTCTATAACTATCCTTACGCCTTTGGGCACCTTTTCGCTTTATCGCTCTATGCCCGCGGCAGGGAAGAAAAATCCTTTGCCCGCGTGTATCGCAGCCTGTTGGAGGCGACCGGATGTTGTTCCGCCGAAGATCTGGCGCTTAGGGCGGGCTTTGATATTTCTAGCGAAGATTTCTGGCGGCAAGGCATAAACATAATTGCGGAAAGAGTTTCATCAATAGAGAGGGGTTTGGCATGAAAGGCTCGAAAGTCGCGGTAATAGGCGCGGGGGCGTGGGGAACGGCGGTGGCAAAAGTCATCGCCGAAAAAGGCTGCCCCACCATTATTTGGTGCCGCAGGCAGGATCAGGCGGACGAGATAAATTCCGCGCGCACCAATTCGCGTTATCTGAAAGATATTAAACTTCCGGCAGACCTTACCGCCACAAGCGATATTGAAGAAGCGGCCAACGGGAAAGATTTTTTGATACTTGCCGTGCCGTCGATTTATCTACTGGATGAACTAAAACGGCTCTTGAATGTTCCCTCAATACGGGAGGGGCAGACGGCAATAGGCGTTATTACCAAAGGATTTCTTGAATCCGCGTCCGGCCCGCGCCTCATTGTTGATGTTCTGGAAGACTATCTGCCCGGTTTTTACCGCGGACATATCGTCTATATTTCCGGACCTTCTCATGCCGAAGAGGTGGCTCAGGGCAAGATAACCGGACTCATCGCGGCAAGCCGCAACGCCCGTGAATCGATACGTTTCCGCTACCTGCTAAAGACTCAAACGCTGCTTGTTTTTTCTTCGCTCGATGTGCGCGGGGTGCAAGTCTCGGCTGCCGTTAAAAACATAATAGCCATAGCCTTTGGAGTGCTCGACGCATTTAAGGCACAGGAGCCGAATCACACAAAAGGCCGTGTAAATAATCTTTTTGGCGACAACGCCGGATCTTTGCTGCTTGCCGCAGGACTAAATGAAATTCAGACACTTGGACGCGCAATGGGCGCGACGCACGCGGAAACCTTCACCTCGATAGCCGGCGTCGGCGACCTTGATGTTACTTGCCGCTCAGTCTATGGGCGCAACCGCCGGCTGGGGCGTGAAATCATCGAAAAGCATATACTCGATACGTTCAAAAACATTGATGATTTGATAGAGCGGATAGATGAAATAGGATATATGCCGGAGGGAGTCGCGGCTTGCAAGTATGTAAATTATCTTAGAAAAAAATATAAGTTATGGCTGCCTATCTGTTCGCAGGTTTATCATGTCTTAAATAAGGATGTGAGCGCGGAAGGCGCGCTGGCCGGTATGTTGATTGAATAGGCTTGTTCAAACATCCAAGCGGATGTTTGAACAAGCCCGGCAAACCTAACCTGAAGGGGACGCGCCTATAGATTTTAGCAGGGGAAGAAAGCGGTCTTTATCAATGAGGTCTATCAGCCGCGCCTCGGTAAAGCGCTTAGCCTCGTCGCTAAACTGGCATACACCCAAACAAATGCCCTTCCCGGCTTTAACCTTTTTAAGGTTAAGCTGAAAATCGCGAAGCACAAGTTCGCCCACCGCGCCCTGTGTGCGGATAAACCGGAACATGGCGACATCCGACCATTTTGGAGTATCGACTTCCGCCACAATATCAGCCCAATTATTTTCATTCATCTGCGCCTTTACGATTTTAACCCTCGCCTTAGGATAGTACGCCGAAGCAATCCTGCGGCAAAGCGCGACAAATTCAGAGGA
>JAIRZA010000111.1 GCA_031267475.1 Spirochaetaceae bacterium
ATTCGTAACCGTCAGCCGCCTGTTATAAGAAACGACGAAAGAAGACCGTCTTTCAGCGCCAGAAATGTTCAAACATACACAATCACATCTTTTACAGACGCGCATAACAGCAGGCAAAAAATCGCAAGTATAATAAAAAAACCGGATGGGGGGGGGGGGGATGTAAACTCTCCATACCCGCCGCCAGCCCAATCTTAAGCGCTAAATACAAGCAGCTTACAACTTCAAACGATACAAAACACACATTAACAGCGACAAATCAAGCAAACTTAAAATTCAAGACAACCGGCGCAGACAATCCGGTCTGTAGTAACGAACTGACCGCGGGCAAACCGGCTACTCAGGAGGTCGCGTTATGATGAAGGTTTTACAAAAACTAGGCAAATCACTAATGCTTCCCGTCGCTTGCCTCCCTGTAGCGGCTATCCTAATGGGAATCGGCTATTGGATTGATCCAACCGGTTGGGGAGAAAATGTTGCCGCCGCCGGCTTTTTAATCAAAGCCGGCGGCGCGATTATCGACAACATGGGTATTTTATTTGCCCTTGGCGTCGGTATCGGTATGTCAAAAGACGGCGAAGGAACAGCCGCGTTTTCCGCGCTTATTTCGTGGCTAATGATTCAAACCCTGCTTTCTCCCGCCGCGTACAGTATGTTCTTTCATATTCCCGTTGAAGAAGTTCCCGCGGCGTTCGGTAAATTGCAAAATCAATTTATAGGCATTGTATCCGGTCTTATCGGATCGAGCTGCTATAACCGTTTTTCCAATACCAAACTTCCCGATGCGTTCTCGTTTTTCAGCGGACGGCGCTGCGTTGCCATCGTTACAGCCGGGTCAACCATTATAGTGGTGATTGCGCTTGCCTTTATATGGCCGATCATTTATGGCGGACTTGTTTCATTTGGAGAAGCGATTGTGGCGGCAGGTCCTGCCGGCGCCGGTATATACGGCTTTCTTAACCGTATTCTTATTCCATTTGGGCTGCACCATGCGCTCAACAGCGTATTCTGGTTCGATGTAGCCGGTATCAATGACATTGGTAAATTCTGGAACGCGAATTTGGGGGGAATTAGGGGGCAAACCGGTATGTACATGACCGGATTTTTCCCGGTTATGATGTTCGGACTTCCCGCGGCTTGTCTGGCGATGTTCCACACCGCCAAGCAAAAGAAGAAAAAAATAGTCGCGGGTTTGCTGTTTTCAGGAGCTATCGCGGCGTTTTTTACCGGAATTACCGAGCCGATTGAATTTTCCTTTATGTTCCTTGCGCCGCCTCTGTATGCGGTCCACGCGGTGCTGACTGGAATTTCTATGGCTGTTACGACCATACTGCCGGTTAGGTGCGGCTTTAATTTTAGCGCCGGTTTCGTTGATTGGTTTTTAAGTTTCAAAGCGCCAATGGCGCTGAATCCTCTGCTGATTATTCCTATTGGCGCGGTGTATGCGGTGATATATTATGTTGTCTTTCGCTACCTGATTGTTAAATTCAATTTCAAAACTCCTGGACGTGAAGACGATGATGCGGTAGTAAGCGAATCAGAAAAATCCGCCGTGATTAAAGGCAATAAAGACTTTGCTCAAGTAGCATCCGTTATTCTTGAAGGTCTGGGCGGGAAAGAGAATGTTGTTTCTCTTGAATACTGCGCTACCCGGCTGCGTCTTGAAATCAAAAACCCCGAAGTGATTAATGACAAGAAGATTAAATCCGCCGGTGTCGCCGGTATTATTCATCCTAGTAAAAATACGATTCAAGTAATTGTCGGAACAAAAGTACAATTTGTCGCAGACGAAATGGACAAATTACTGAAGCGCTGATTTACTTTTGCAAACATCGCCGCCGTAACGGTACGGCGGCGGCGGGTATTGCTTTTTCTATTTTATAGAAAAAGCAATACCCATGCTCTTCTACTCAAAAAACTGGGACAGGCGGCGCGGCATATACACTACCAAGATACGCGGCGCCCGCTTTTTACATACATTTTTCTATAAACACATTAACACCCAGCCTCCAAAATTATCTCGCCAATGCTGCCCTTTACCACGCCTATACGTGAATTACCCAGCTCATGTAACGATTCAATCGCCGTTTGGGACAGCACCGATGTGGTCATAATCGTCGTGACGGTCGAAGTGATATATGCGATAAATCCGACCCCGGCAAGTCCCCATAAAGCGATTATTATATTCCAAATCCACTTTGTTTTTAATACGGAAACATTTATTGGCAGCTTACCCGATTTCAATGCGGAAATTAAATCTTTGAAGGTAATCGAAAATCCTTCCAGTAGGCGCGTTGGAAACTTCGGCTCGATTTTTTTGCGGACAAACATCAACGGTATCGACAGGCCGCTCATTACGGCAAGAAACAACAAGGCAAAAAAACATACCGCCCCCATGTTATTCTGGGCGACTTTTGCACGTTGGTGTTTACCGCAACACGCAGACCGCCCTCATACCAAGGGAAGGTAAACTTAACCCGTTGCGCTCGTTCATAGTTGATGGTTAAATTGGTCAAAATAATGTCTATTTTTTAATCTTCTATATCCTGAATCATCTGATTCAAATGGGTATATCTGTAATATTCAGTCTGTAGATTCATTCTATTCTGTAACACCATCCAAATGTCAATAACCATACCATAGAAAGGAATCCCTTTTCCGTCTACTTCTTCCACAAAAGCCCAAGGCAGTTCCGCGGTATTTTCGGTAACAAAGGGCATCCCAAAAAACACACCCGCTTTGACCTTGGTGTGGGCGCGCAACCCTTGGGGGATACACACTAAAATTAATATAACTCCAGCACAAGTCAACCAATGGTATGTAGACTTATTATATTTCATCAAAAATATCAACCTTTTTAATATAGTTTATCAATACCTGTTTCTTCGTCAATGTTACAAAATGTTGTGGGCGGGGACATCGGCGTTTACTCTCCGGAGTTTCGTTATGGATAGTAATGCGTCTGTTTCGGCCCAGATATTTCTGGCTCAATGCGCGTTGCGCATTGAGCTCCGGAGTTTGCGCGTGGCGCAAACTCCACTGGCTGTGGTGGACTCGCGGTATGCCGCCGCGTAGCGGGCTCAACGCTGCGCGTTGAGCTCCGGAGTTTCGCGTAGCGAAACTCCACGCCCCTCGTCAAAGTTTTAGCGTATGTGGGTATGCCGCCGCGGAGCGGATAGAAACCCGCTGGCGGGTGGCGGGTTGTTGCGCAAACTCTGGTTAGTCATTAAACTTGTCATTCATGGACATATCATCGCTAACGTCGTCGCCTTGGTTTTGGCTGGCGCTTACAGTCCTTTTTACAATCATAGAACTCGCGTCTTCACTCTGCCTCACCACAATTTGGTTTGCGATCTCTGCATTTTTCATGATATTCCTTTCAATGGCGCTAAAACAAACATACGCGCAGCTGGCGATATTTTTAGGAATCGCCATCGTGCTATTGATTTTAACCCGCCCCATAGCGCTAAAAAAACTCCATATCGGCAAAGAAAAAACAAACATAGACAGCCTCACAGGTAAAAAAGCGCTAGTAGTGAATACAATAAGCGAGTTTAAAGACGGCAACGTTAAACTAGACGGACTAATTTGGATGGCAAAATCGCGGGACAACTCGCTCATAGAAGCAGGCGAACAGTGCGTCGTAACAGCAATTGAAGGCGCTCACGTAGTCGTGCGCCCGCTTACAGTGAAAGAAAAAGAGACCCTTGCTTGATGTTCCTCATGTTCTATTAGAAACCGCTTGTAATGCAGACGCTAATAGAACTGTTCGAACAAACCCAATGTTTAGGAGATATATATGTTTTATGCAATACTCGTTATAGCAGCGTTTATTTTGATAGTTTTTATCATAAATATACGAATCGTTTCCCAGTCGAATGCTTATGTCATAGAACGGCTAGGCAGCTACCACACCACGTGGCATACCGGACTTCACTTCAAAGCGCCGTTTTTAGACCGCATTGTAAAACGAGTTTCGCTAAAAGAATGTGTAGCCGATTTCGCGCCGCAGCCCGTAATAACAAAAGACAACGTTACCATGCAGATAGACTCTGTCATCTATCTGCAAATCACCGATCCAAAGCTATACGTTTACGGCGTTGACCGCCCCAACATGGCCATAGAAAACCTTGCGGCTACCACACTGCGTAATTTGATAGGCGAACTGGAGTTAGACGAGACGCTCACAAGCCGCGATGTTATTAATACAAAAATGCGCGCTGTTTTGGACGAGGCGACCGACCCTTGGGGAATCAAAATAAACCGTGTTGAAGTGAAAAACATCGTCCCGCCGCAAGGCATACAGGAGGCGATGGAAAAGCAGATGAGAGCCGAGAGGGAGCGCCGCGAATCTATTTTAAGAGCGGAAGGCGAAAAACAATCCGTCATCTTGAAGGCGGAGGGGCAGAAATCATCAACTATTTTGAAGGCGGAGGCGGATAAGGCGGCTACCATTTTGCAGGCGGAAGCGGCGCGGGAGGCGGCTATCCGCGAGGCGGAAGGCGAAGCGTCGGCGATTCTTGCCGTGCAGAGGGCTACCGCCGACGGCCTTGCGATGTTAAAAGCCGCCGCCGCCGACAGCATGGTCATCAAACTAAAAAGTTTGGAGGCTTTGCAAAAAGTAGCGGACGGACAGGCGACAAAAATCATCATCCCGTCGGACATTCAAGACCTTTCCGGTTTGCTTACCAGCCTTTCCGAAGTGGTAAAATCGCCTGTACCCGCCGGCAAGCAGATACAGGGAAGCGCTGATTAGCCATGAGACTCGAAGCCCCCACACATTTTGAAGTCTTACACTTTTTTCTCGCTTGACAATCTTTTTTTCAAGCGGTACTGTAGGTTTTAATAGATTGACGCTGACAACGCCGCTCTATTAAAACCAGCGTTAGTCTGCTTAAAGCTAGCGTAGTCTGCTTAAAATACGGAGGCTCAATATGATATGTGATAAAACATCCCCCCCCCCCCCCTCAACGCGCGCTCTTGTAACCGGCTGCCGGAACATGGGGTCCGGTCATGATGGAGCGGCTGAATTCCTTAGAAGAGATTGCTATAAAAGGCAAGTTGAGCGGAATACGGAAATTATTATTTAGAATAAAAAAAGATAAGATACGCCTGCCGCATATTGCCAATTCGCTGCTTCTTATTGCAGCCGAACGCGCTTTTAATAAGTTAAAGAAACATGATTTTGATTTTGAAAAAGATTTATTCATAAAAAAATGGCTAAAAACCAGTAACGGAAAGACCTATTTTGATTTTAACGGGGCGTTGCTGCCGGATATGCGAAACGGCCCGGAAAAGCTGGATAAATTTCTTCGCTATACTTTTGAAGATACTTTTTTAATTGACTGTTATTATGCTGATGATTACAGCAAGCACATCGTTGACATTCTGGATAAATTAATGAGCGAGGGACCTTACGGCTATAAGGACGAGGCTTCCGGTTTCGATGTAACGGTCAAAGCCGGCGACATAGTAATAGACGCGGGCGCTTGGATAGGCGATTTTAGCGCTTACGCCGCGTCAAAAGGCGCTTATGTATATGCGTTTGAGCCTGTAACCGGTGTTTATAATATTTTAACAGAAACGGCGGAGTTAAATCAAAATAG
>JAIRZA010000115.1 GCA_031267475.1 Spirochaetaceae bacterium
CCGGGTTGTCGAACAAGTCCAATTAGGGGTAGAAAATGAAAACTACATTTTTTGTTGACGGAATGAGTTGCGAACATTGTGTAAAACACGTAACAGACGCTTTGAAAGCTGTTGACGGCGTAAAAAAGGTTAAGGTAAACCTAAAAACCAGAAAGGCCGAGATTGACCATGCTGACGGCGTAACACTTGACGCGCTTAAAGCGGCGGTAAGCGGAGCCGGGTTTCAGGTGGCGGCATGACGTTCACTGTAGCGTTTGCGGGTAAAGGCGGTGTTGGAAAAACTACAACGTGCGGGCTTTTCATCGATTATTTGATTCACGCGGGGAAATATCCGGTTCTTGCTGTCGATGCTGATGCTAACTCAAACCTTAACGAGGTGCTGGGTGTTGAAGTTGATTTGACGCTTGGCGATTTGCGCGAAGAGATTGCTCACGCGGAGATGGCGGATCCCAGCCCCATCCCGCTTGGAATGTCCAAGCAGGATTACGCCAACTACAAGTTCGGGGACGCGCTTATAGAGCAGGATCATTTTGATATGCTCGTTATGGGGCGTACTCAGAGTAAAGGGTGCTATTGCTTCGTAAACGATGTTCTGCGCGAGCAGCTTCGTAAATACTATCTGAATTACGCCTACACAGTGGTTGACAACGAGGCGGGGCTTGAACACATAAGCCGCGGTATCTTGCCGCCTGTTGACCTTATCATCCTTGTAAGCGATTGTTCACGGCGCGGTATTCAGGCTGCGGGGCGTATTGCAAAGATGATAGTCAGCCTTGACCTCAAGGCTAAAGATGTTTTTCTGATAGTCAACCGCGCCCCGGCGGGGGAATTGAACGAGGGCGTTATGCAGGAAATCGAGCGTCAAAATTTAAAGTTGCTGGGCGCGCTTCCGCACGACGATCTTGTATACGAATATGACTGCGCGGGCAAGCCGCTCGTTACACTGCCGGAAGACGCTCCGGTAAAATTAGCTCTAAAAAAAATCATCGAAAAACTTAATCTTCCATGATTGTTGTATCGGCAGATTGCCGCGTCAACAGCCGCGCTGCTGTTGACGTAGCAGATTGCCGCGGCAGCCTACCTAGTGTGTAAAAGCGCGTTTGCTTGTTGCTCAATTTGAAGGAGTTTCTTTTTGAGCGGCAGCCCGCCGCCGAAACCGGTAAGGCTGCCGTTCACGCCTATGACTCTGTGGCAAGGTACAATGATTGGTATTGGATTGCGGTGGAGCGCTCCGCCCGCCGCACGGCAGGCGGCGGGATTGCCGGCGGTACGCGCTATGTCTTGGTACGAAACTGTTTCACCGTAAGGTATCTGCATCAAGGCTTCCCAGACTTTCATCTGAAATTCTGTTCCGCTAAATTTGATTGGTAAATCAAAACTGCGGCGACGCCCCGCCGCGTATTCCAGCATTTGCCTACGCGCCGCCTCTGCTACGGACACCCCGGCGTCATCGCCTGCGTCCGCATCGCCGGTGTCTGTTCCGCGGTTAAGATACCCAAACGAAATCCCCACAATGTTTTCGTCTTGAATACAAAATGTAAGCTCCGTCTTGAGACCGTCAAAATCAGCTTCGTAGTAAGAGCAGAGCATACTATCTTCCCTCGCGCCGCCGTTTCAAAACAGCGTCTATTTCTTTTTTTTGAATATGCCTGCGAAGTTGGAAAAAAAGCCCTTCTTGCGCGGTTCGGAAACAGGGGTTTGCTCATTCGCCGGTTTAGGCGTTTCATTCGGTTTTCCGGCGGCGCGTCCCTGCCCGCCGCGCCGTGAATGTTTCTTGGCTTGATGTTCCTGCCGGTTTTCTAGCGCTTCCGCAGAAGGAATATTCATGCTATGCGCCGTCCGCGCCGTATCAATCGCGGCTTCCGCATTCCGCCGTCTGCGCTTTCGCGGGTTGCCTTTAGCGCCTTCAGTTTCGCCGCCGTTCCGGTAAGAGGCGGCTTCCGCCGGCCGCTTGTCAGCGTATTTGTTCTTGTAATAAGCCATCCGTTCGTCGAGCGGCAAGCCTAATACGGCGGCCTCTTTAGGTTCGCCGCGTTGAGGTTTAGCGCGCCGGCGCACGGTGTCTTGGCGCGGCGGCTGCGCGGCCTGTTGCGGGGAAGGGCGTTGTGAATTCCGCCGGGGCTTTTCCCCTGCCGGCGCGGTATGGCGCGGCGGCGGAGATTGACGCGGCGGGGCGCTTTGCCGTGATTGACGCGGACGCGCTTGCGCGGGCTCCCGCTCTCTAGCAACCTCTTCGCCGTACAAATCTTCTGAAGCTACCAGCGCCGGAATTTTTTTCCCGATATATTTTTCAATATCCGCAAGCTCGTACACGTCCTGCTCGCTGGCGAAAGTTACCGCCTTGCCAGTCTTCCCCGCTCGCGCCGTCCGTCCTATGCGGTGAACATAGTTTTCCGCCTCGCCGGGCAGGTCGTAGTTTACCACCAGCGCAAGTCCCTCAACATCCAATCCCCGCGCTGCAATATCTGTTGCCACAAGAAAATGTATCTTACCCGCTTTTAGATTATTAATAACCAAAAGCCGTTTTTGCTGCGGTAAATCTCCGGAAATGAAATCGCACTTTATGCCGTTTTCCCTAAGGCGCTTGGCGACCACTTCTGTATAACGTTTTGTATTACAGAATATGATTGCGCTCTCCGGGTTTTCGCGCCTTAGTATGCCAAGCAACAGCTTCATCTTGTTTGAAGCCGGCACATGGTAAAGCGTCTGTTCGATTTCATTCACCGTGATATGTTCCGGCTCAATTTCGATCTCTATCGGCTCTTTCGTATATTCGTAGGCAAGATTTTTGACATAAGTATTTAATGTCGCGCTAAAAAGCATAGTTTGACGGCGATCGGCGGGCGGCACTACTTTAGCCAGCTTCCGCAAATCCGGGTAAAAACCCATATCAAACATTCTATCCGCTTCATCCAGTACCAAAAACGCGATATTCATCAGGTTCATATGGCCTGAAGCATTCAAATCGAGTACACGTCCCGGAGTTCCAATCAAAATCTGCGCGTCGTCGCGCAGCATTTGCTGTTGTGCCCCGTATCCTACTCCGCCGTAAAAAGCACCTGTCTTGAAAGGCAGATGTTTTCCTAAAAGTTTAGCTTCTTCTTCGACTTGCACGGCCAATTCCCGTGTAGGCACCATGATGAGCGCCTTGCGCCCCGCGAGAGCCGGCTCTGAAACGAGCCGCTGCATGATTACGATTAGGTAGGCGAGTGTCTTACCTGTGCCAGTCTGTGATTGGACGTACAAATCCCGTCCGCTAAAAGCGTTAGCTATTACTTGTTCTTGAACCGGCATCGTGCTGATAAAGTCCGCGCCGGCAAGCCCTCGTTTTAGCTCGCCATGTAATGCAAGTGTTGAAAAATCCATGAATAATAAAAATATACCAATTTTTTTAAGTCTTTGCTAGTAGTTGTCCAGCCGCGTCAAAAAGCGGCTAATTGTTTATCGCGGTACGCCGTATACCAGTCAACTGTTTTTTCGAGACCCTCTTCAAAACACACCGATTGTTTCCAGCCGAGTGTATTTTTTATTTTTGAGCAGTCAATCGCGTAGCGCCTGTCGTGCCCCTGCCTGTCTTTTACGAAATTGATTGTTTTTTCTATTTCGCATATATCGCGGCCTGTTTTTTTCGAGACTATTTTTATTAATTCACGCAGAAGTTTTATATTCTCCCACTCGTTCTCGCCGCCTATATTATACTTTTCTCCGGTTTGACCTTGTTTCAAGATTAACCAGACCGCTCTGTTATGATCCTCTACAAAAACCCAATCCCTTATGTTTTTTCCATCGCCGTATACCGGCAGACTCTTGCCGTCCAGCATATTCAAAATCATCAGCGGAATCAGTTTTTCGGGAAACTGGCGGGGACCGTAGTTATTTGAACAATTTGAAAGAGTAACAGGCAGCTTGTAAGTATGATGATACGCCATTACAAGATGATCCGCCCCCGCCTTGCTTGCGGAATATGGAGAACGCGGGTCGTATGGAGTTGTCTCGGCAAAATAGCCATCCTCGCCCAAGGAACCGTACACTTCGTCTGTACTAATATGATGAAAAATCGCGCCCGCCCGCGCGCCGCCGGAAGAATCAAGCCAAGCCGCGCGCGCCGCCTCCAGCAGTGTGAATGTTCCAATAACATTTGTCGTAATGAATCCGCCGGGGTCCGTAATAGATCTGTCAACATGAGTTTCCGCCGCAAAATGGACAACGGTGTCTATCGCGTATTGCGCGAAGATACGCTCAACGGCTGACTTATCGCGTATGTCCGCCTGTTCAAAATAGTACCGGCGGCCGCCGCGGCTTCCGCCATGTTTTTGCGCTATATCGTCCAAAAACGCTGTATTGCCGGCGTAAGTAAGCGCGTCCATGTTGATTATACGCCCGGTAAAATCCGGCGTTTTCTCCAGCATAAGGCGAATAAAGTTACCGCCTATGAAACCCGCCCCGCCCGTTACCAGTATATTTTGTAAACTTCTAATCGTTTTCATATATTTAATAAAATCTTAATAAAAGAACGCGCAAAATAATTAATAAAATTTACAATGCAAACATTGATGTATTGCAGGCGCGATATATGTAAATCTTTATTCATATATAAACTTTTGTACGCTTCCTGAAATTCTTTTATGCACGAAATCTTCATCTGCATAGAAGTCGGCGACAGCCGGTACGCGCAGAGCGGTTTGTGAATGATGCAAAGTGTTTCGTCCGCGGACAGCGGAAAATGCCTGCTTCCCGCTCCTTTTCGAAGCAAGGTTCTACTCCCGTCAATGAACGTGTTGCGTCCGGTTCGAAACATATAATCAAGAAGCTGTTTTCGGCTTACGTAATCGGTTTTGAACGGTATCCGGTTGGTATATATTTTTTTCCCCGCCGCATTAATAAAATCAGCGTAACAAGTTACTATGCCCGCGTTAGCGTTGTTTAGCAAAGCGTCAACCTGCCGCCCGATACAGTCCGCGTACAATACATCGTCATGATCCAGAATTTTTATAAAATCGCCCTTGAAATATTTATAAATCTGTTTCTGATTCCCGTAATATCCAAGATTTTTTTCGTTTATAAAAAGTTTTATACGCGGGTCATTGTACGATTTTATTATTTCGGTTGTGTTATCCGTAGAGCAGTCGTCGCATATAATATATTCCCAATTTTGATATTTTTGCGAAAGCACAGATTGAATTGTTTCGCTGATAAAAGCCGCGCTGTTATATGAAAGTGTGCCAATGCTGACAAGTGGTTCCAATACACGCGCTCCTACAAATTAAACTTAAAGAACATAACATCGCCGTCTTGGACTGTATAGTCGCGGCCTTCAACGCGATATTTTCCGGCTTCCTTGATTTTGGCTTCAGAGCCGTACTTTACGATGTCGTCAAAACCGTAAACCTCGGCCTTGATAAAGCCCTTTTCAAAATCGCTGTGAATTACCCCGGCGGCGCGAGGCGCGACATCCCCCGTGTGAATTGTCCATGCGCGGCACTCGTCTTTTCCGGCGGTAAAAAAGGTGGCAAGCCCTAAAAGTTTGTAGCAGGCTTGAATCAGACTGACAAGCCCCGGCTCCTGCAAGCCAAGCTCTTTAAGAAAGTCTCTTTTTTCGTCCATATCGTCAATTCCGGCAAGCTCGGCCTCGAATTTGCCGCAAATTACCACCGCCTCGCTGCCTTCAGAAGCGGCGCGGCGGCGCACTGTTTCAATATGAGCGCCGGGTTTGCCGCCGGCCGCGGACTTTATACCGGCTTCATCCGTGTTGCAGATGTAAATTTGCGGTTTTAGCGTAATAAAATGGCAGTCGTAAACGAGCTTCAACTCATCATTGCTCAAAGCGGCGGAACGCGCGGGTTTGCCGTCTTCAAGAGCGCCGCGAATTTTGGACAAGGCGGCAAGCACGGCTTCCGCGTTTTTCTTTTCGGCGGCGGCCTGCGTCTTAAACGCCCGTTCCGCCCTATCCTGACGCTTCAACAGCGTATCGAGGTCGGCGAGGGCAAGCTCAATGTTGATTGTCTCCATGTCGGATTCGGGGTCAACCTTGTTGTTTACGTGCACCACATCCGGGTTTTCAAAACAGCGTACCACCTGCGCAATTACACCGGTTTCGCGTATATGCGAAAGGAACTGGTTGCCCATGCCTTCGCCCTTGGACGCGCCCTTTACAAGCCCGGCTATATCGACAAATTCCATCGCGGCGGGAATCGAGCGTTCCGGTTTGAATATAGATGTAAGTTTGGAAAGCCGCTCATCCGGCACATTTACAACGCCCACATTGGGGTTGATAGTACAAAAGGGATAATTCGCCGCTTCCGCCGGCGCTGAACTCAAGGCCGAAAAAATGGTGGACTTTCCCACATTCGGAAGTCCTACAATACCGCAGTTTAATGCCATAACGCTAAGTATATTATGTTATCTTACAAAATATAAGAGTATTCGGAAGGGGGGGATTCGAACCCCCGGTGTCCAGTTCCCAAAACTGGCGGCTTAACCACTGGCCTACCCTCCGCCGCTCATAATCTAATGCTAAGTATTTCATTCATTTGAGTTTTAAGTCAATGCCGCCCCGCCAGCCTCATAACAAGAAAGGCGTTGAGTTTCGCACAGCGAAACTCAACGCCTGTAACCTCGCCGGGGGGATGGAGTTTCGCTACGCGAAACTCCGGAAATGAACGCGCGCAGCGCGTTCATCCCTTCTCCAAAATTATTTTTTTGAGTATACTTGCGTACAGGTTCGCAATGCGTACCTTGCCGCGCTTTGCGCGGTATAATCAGCAAGAACCAACAGGAGGTTCATCATGAACACGAAGCTTTATTGCGCCGTAACAGCAGCCTTGCTTGGATTAGCAATGTCCTGCGGACAAGGCGGCGAAGACGCGCTGTCCCTGGTAACGACGTCGAACCAGCCGGCAGTAGTACCCGGCGCGTTCGCTCTTTTTAACGGCAACGGAGGAAGTCCGGCGTCGCAGAAAATCAACCTGCTAAAATCAGGAGAAATAACACCCGTCATAGAATTTGCAAACAACCTTACCAAAGAGGAATGGATTGCAAGCAAGGGAGAAGCGTATCTCGGCTACGACTTTATAGCCGACAAAGAAAAATTAGGACCAAACTGGGAATCCGCGGGGGGGGGGGGGGCGACTCTAAACTAGAGCTCGCTGAAAACGTACTCAGAGACGATGTTTTAGAGACCCCCGCCAGCAACCAGCCGGACTATAAAATAACCGGCCTTTCCGTAAAATACTTACTAGATACCGAAGCCGTACAAAATATGCCAATGCCGTCAAAACCCGGCAGTCAATTCAATAACTGGAAAATAGATTCGGTCAGCCCCCTGCTTACCGGTCCGGCTAAAGGCGAGATGGTAATTCCGCAAGAACTCTCATACACCATTACGTACACGCTTAACGAAGGCGACTCCCTTGAGTTTCCCAGCGGAAAACTGCTTAAAGCCAGCAACACCGCCTATATAACCGTAATCGCGGATTTCATAGTGGACGAGCGTACAGCGGGGGCAATAGCGGAAACAGGGGCTGCGATTACGAAGATTTTGGATGAATTACAGAGCGGAACGACAAATCCTCCGTATCCGGAAGAAACCGATAAATTGGTAGGCGCTCCACCGGCTGGTGATAAAGCTATAGCCTTGGACACGGCGATAAAAGAAGCGGAGGCGGCGATAGCCGGCGATGATATTTCTGTAACTGTTCCACTGGATGATTTTGAACGCTACGAGTCATCCGGAGAGGGACATACAGAAGGCGAGTATATAACAGACGGTGACGGCAACCTGATACCTCTTGTCACGGTAGTAAAGTATCGCGTTTATGATACAGACAAAATCCTAGCGGCCAAACAAAAACTCGACACAGCGAGTGCTGCCGCCAAAGAAGCGAACATTAGCTCCTTTGCTCAAACCGCGGTTACCTTGTTGTCGGGAGAAGACAAGGTTTACAGATCCGTAACAATAGTCAACACCGGAACATACAAAATAACGATAAACGGCGCTAACGGCGGACACGCGCGGGCGACAACGGGCAGGATGGCGTTTGGCGGAAAAGGCGGCTATGTTGTGGCGCAAAAATCATTTAAAAAAGGCGACGTGCTAAAAATCCGGCTTG
>JAIRZA010000127.1 GCA_031267475.1 Spirochaetaceae bacterium
TGCCGTTTACACCCCTGCCAATCGTTTTGCAAAATATGTTTATACTGCTGGCGGGATTAACACTGGGACCCGCTATGGGCGGCGCGGCGGCGGCATTGTATCTGCTGGCGGGCGCGATAGGACTGCCGGTTTTCGCCGGCGCCACGGGCGGATTCGTTCACTTTTTTGGTCCAACCGGCGGCTTTTTGCTGGGCTATCCGCTTTCAGCCGTTCTTGCCGGGCTCATAGCAGGCGCGCCAAAAAGCGGGAAAGAAACACCCGTTTGGCGGCTCGCGCTTGCTGGTTTTTTGGGAATGTTGATAGTTTACGCGCCGGGCATTTTATGGCTCAAGATGTCGTTGGCGGCGTCGTGGCCAAAGGCCTTTGCTATAGGTTTTATTCCGTTTATTGCGGGTGATGTTATCAAAAGTATAATCGCCGTAATTTCCGCCCGCAGTTTGCGAAAAGGCGCGGCGAAAGCCATAGATGTATAGATCGCTTTTTTCTATACGGCGGCTTTCAAAAAAATTTTCTTCAGGACATACAGCGATATTAGGCATCGACCTTGAAATTGAAGCCGGAAAATGCCTTGTAATCGCGGGCGCTAATGGTTCCGGTAAGACTGTCCTGATGAAAATTATTACCGGTCTTATGGATTATTCGTCCGGCGAGGTGCTTTTTGAGGGAAAGCCGCTTGAACAAATGATAAGCTGCCTGCGAAAATCTGTCGGGCTTGTTTTTCAAGACGCGGACGCGCAGATAATTGGGGAAACGGTTGGCGAGGATGCGGCTTTGGGTCCGAAAAATCTAAATTTACCTAAAAATATTGTGCAAGAGCGTGTTGATTCTGCTATAATAGCCGCTGGTCTGGCGGGAAAGACTGATTTTCCCGCCCGGAGCCTTTCCGGCGGCGAAAAAAGGCGGCTTGCTATCGCGGGGATTCTGGCTATGGGGTGTCAAACTATAATAATGGACGAGCCGTTCGCAAATTTGGATTGGCACGGTGTTCGTAGTGTGCTTCAAATTATTTTGGAGCTGAAACAAAACAGCAAAACTGTGATTATTTTGACGCATGAGCTTGAAAAAACACTTGCGTTTGCCGACCGGCTTGTTGTGATTTGCGGCGGGTGTGTTGTGTGCGACGGGATTCCTGAGGAGGCGCTTGATGGTCTTAAACCGGAATACGGTGTGCGTGATCCGCGTTGTTCATACTTGAGTGTGAGGGACTGCTCGTGGCTTTAGGTGTTCCGTACTCGTATCATGCTAAGCGCTCGTCTATTCATCGTCTGAACGCGGGGGTAAAATTGCTTTGTCTGTTTGTGTTCTCGGCGGCGGCGTTTTTCCTAAATCCTGTCTGCTCGTTGGTGTTGAGTGTCGCGCTTGTTGTTGTGTCTCTGCGCGCGGGGGTTAGTCCTGCTGTGTTGTTTCGGGGTTGCCGGCCTATTGTTATTTTGGCTTCTTTTGTTGTGCTGGGGCGGGCGCTGGATTTCGCCTCTCCGCCTTCGCCTGCGGTGTTGGTGTTTAGTTTGGATGGTTTTTTGGGTGGTCTTATGTTTCTTTGGGGGATGTTGTTGTCTTTCTGCGCGGGGGCGCTTCTGTTTTCTGTTACTACTGCGGCGGAGATGAGGGGGGCTGTCTGCGGCGCGGAGCGTGTTTTGTTCAGGCCTGTTGTTGTGTTGTTAAAAAACGCAAAAAGTCCTTTCTTGCAAAGAATTCATGCTGTGGCGTCGTATCCGCGTCTTGGTCTTGCGCTGGGTCTTATGCTGGGGTTTATTCCGCGTTTCTTTGCTGAATGGGATGTCTTAAAAACTGCCTATCGCGCCCGCGCCGGAAGGCGTGGTCTTGCCGAGGTGTTCTGTCTTATTCCGGTAGCCGCTGGGCGTATGATTGACAAAGCGGCGGAAACCGCCATAGCTCTGGAATCCCGCGGCTCCCTACTCTAACCCGCCGGCGGGTTTCATATCCGCTCCGCGGCGGCGTACCGTGAGTCCCTCATACAAGGGCTTGGAGTTGCGCCACGCGCAAACTTTGTCGTAACAACGGACAGGCTGGACGGTGTTACCCGGATAATTACAGCGCGGGGGGCGGCGCTAAAGAAGCAGGGGGTATTAATGACCACTACAGAAAAAGCGCGAATAGCGGCGGAAATTAAGGCTTTCGGAAATACGGATTTCTCTGATAGTCCTGAATTAACCGGTGAACAGCTTAAACAATTGAAACCTTCCCGCTACCGGAACATGGCAAGCTATAAATCCATAAAAAAGACGATGAACGTCCGTCTTGACGCTGATGTAATTGAATGACTTAAAGGCGCGGGCAGAGGCTGTCAGACCCGCGAAGACGGCTCTATAGGCGCGGAGTTTGATATTCTGTTGGAGAACGGCGAATCTATCGTGAGCGTGGAGGTGAAGGTCAAGCCTAAAGAGCGGGATATCGAAGACTATATCGAGCGGCTGGCGTTTTTACGGAGATACAAGGACGAGTTGGGCGACAAGCGCAAGAACATATACGGGACGCTGGCCGGGGCGATGTTGAACAAGCCCGTTGCTATTTAGTATACTATACACGACGCGTATTACGCGGCGGAATCTTTCAATTTAAGGAGTAGATTATGAAAAAACTCAAACTAGGTTTAGCGGCCTTTATCACGGCGCTAATATTCTCATCCTGCGGCGGCGAAGACGCGGGAATATTGGCCGCATCCGGAGCGCAGGAATACGACCCGGGGAAGGACAAGGTAGAAACGGATATAACCGTTACCTTCAAAAACGGCTGGGAAGACATCGCGGAGGGGCAGATTAAGGACGATGAGTATACGGAAGGCGGCCCTTACAAAAAATTATCCCCGGAAAAAGT
>JAIRZA010000029.1 GCA_031267475.1 Spirochaetaceae bacterium
TAGAGTACAATTATAAATATACAGGGGAGCCGGACGATTTCGGCTGAGAGTAAGCGGCGTAACGCTTTGACCCTATGACCTGATCCGGATAATGCCGGCGTAGGAAGTTTTTTTGCAAAGCAGAAATTGACAACCTTCGCGGAATTTTCCGCGAAGGTTTTTTTTTACGGTTTCGCCGCTAATACACCAATTTAAGGAGACGATATGAAAAGACCGGAGGCAAGCATTGCCATTCAAGCGCTTCCCCGCGTAATCGAAGATGCTGCCGGCAATAATCCAGATAAAGAGATGCTGCGCGTCATAGACGCGGTTATCGCGTACATAAAAGGACGCGGCCTGCCGTATTTCGTGGGACCCTTCGAAACAACAATCGAAGGAGACCCGGACGACTTATGGGAAATAGCGCGGGAATGTCAAAAAATCTGCATACAGGAAGGCGCAAAATCAGTTTCACTGTATATAAAATTCGTGTACAGCCCAACAGAAGGAACACTAAGCATTGAAGAAAAGACAAGCAAATACCATACACTATAACGCCGCGCCCCTTGCCGCGCTCGCCGCTCTTGTTTTAGTTTGGCAACTGTTGTGCGTCATAAAAATCGCGCCGCCGTATATGCTGCCTTCGCCGGAAAAAGTATGCGCCGCCTTCATACATGATTTTCCGCTGCTAATGCTGCATCTGCGCTATACTCTTTTTGAGGCGGGACTGGGGCTGGCCTTAGCCATTATCGCGTCATTCACACTGGCGCTGTTAATGGATGTAAACACCTGTGTCAAAAAGGCGCTCAACCCGCTGCTGTTGTTGACGCAGACACTGCCGGTTATCGCGATTGCGCCCCTGTTAGTATTGTGGCTTGGCTACGGCTCCGCCCCAAAAACGGCGCTGGTGTTCATCACCTGTTTTTTCCCCGTTACCGTCTCGCTCGTTTCCGGCTTTGCCCAGTCAGACATAGAAGCCGCGCGTTTATTACGCTCTATGGGGGCATCCCGTGTTCAAATATACCGGTTCTTGAAAATCCCGCAGGCGCTCCCCTCTTTTTTTGCGGGACTGCGGATTTCAGCGTCTTACGCGATAGCGGGCGCGGTAGTCGCCGAATGGCTTGGCGGAGACGGCGGGCTGGGAGTGTATATGATTCGGGTTCGCAAGTCATACTCTTTTGACAAAATGTTCGCGGGCATATTACTCACAGCGCTTGTCAGCTTTGCGCTGCTTAAAATGATGGAACTTCTGGAATGGTACGCCGTTCCATGGAGGCGTAATTCCGTAATATCAGCTTAAAAACAGCAGGATGCGCGCAAAATAAAGCAGCCGCATTGAGGCGTGTTTTACAAACCCAATATAAGGAGAAATCTTATGAATATGAAAATGCGTAAATTAACTCGAACCCTGTTTTGCCTAACCGCCGCGATTGCGCTTGCAAACACCGGATGTGAACGCAAACACGCACCCGCGCCGGCAAAAGCCGCTGCGTCTAACGGCGCAAAAATGGAGAACGCGCGTGTAGCGCTGGATTGGACCCCGAATACAAACCATACCGGTTTGTACGCGGCTTTGGAAAACGGCTATTTTTCTGAAGCTGGTTTTATAGTAACTATAATACAGCCGCCGGAAGACGGGGCATTGCTTTTGACAGCCGCGGGCAAGGCGGAATACGCCTTTGACTTTCAAGAGTCGCTGGGGCCGGCGATTGCGCGAAAGACGGACGCGCTGCCTGTAGTCGCGGTGGCGGCGATTATAAATCATAACACAAGCGGGATAATGTCCCTTGCCGCGTCCGGGATCAAAAGACCTCGCGATTTGGCGGGAAAGCGCTTTGCCTCGTGGGGAACGCCGCTTGTTACGGCAATAATCCGCGACATAGTTGAAGAAGACGGCGGGAATTTCGGGGCTGTACGGATGATTCCGAATAACGCGACTGACGCGATTTCCGCGTTGCAAACCGATATTGACGCGATATGGATATATTACGCATGGGATGGAATGAAAGCCCGCCTTTCCAATATCGATATAAACTATATCGATATTGGCGCGGTAAACCCCGTATTTGATTTTTACACGCCGGTTCTGGTAACAAACGCGGACTATGCGGCGGCAAACGGCGATTCAGTGAAAAGATTCATGGCGGCCTTGTCGAAAGGCTATCGTTACGCGATAGATAATCCGCAACAAGCGGCTGACGCGCTTTTAAGACACGCGCCGGAACTAGATCGCGATTTAGTGTATAAAAGTCAGGAATATTTGGCGGAACGCTATCAAGCGGAAGCTCCGCGCTGGGGCGAAATCGACGAAGGACGCTGGGGAGCGTTTTATCGCTGGATGTATGAAAAAGGATTGCTGGAAACAGACATTGGCGCAGCCGGTTTTACCAACAAATTCCTGCCGTGATTTCCGGCGAAAAAGACAGCCCCCCGCAGTTTTTTTCCTGCCATTCGCTGAAAAAAAGTTACGGCGAAAAGCCTGTGATAGCGGATGTCAGCATAGAACTGCCAGCCGGGGCCTTTGTTTCGTTAATCGGGAAGTCGGGCGTTGGCAAGACTACGCTTTTTCGCCTGTTGTCCGGCGTGGAAACGCCGGACAGCGGGGAGGTTTTTTTGAACGGCAAGGCGATAAGCGGACGCGCCGGATTTACCGCTTATATGCCGCAAAAAGATTTACTGCTCGAACATCTTTCCGTGCTGGATAACATAGCGCTGCCGTTGCTGATAAAAAAACAGAATCGCAAGAAAGCCCGCGCTTATGTCCATTCGTTTTTGGGCGAGTTCGGGCTTGCCGCGTATGAAAACAGCTATCCTCATGAACTTTCCGGCGGTATGCGCCAGAAAGCGTCCCTGTTGCGCGTCTGTATGCAGGGTAATACAGTTGTCCTTCTTGACGAGCCGTTTTCCGCGCTGGATGCGATTAGCAGAACAAAAATACACGAATGGTACGAAAACTTAGCGCGGGCGTTTTCTCTTTCTACATTTTGTATAACGCACGATATTGAAGAGGCGCTTAAACTTTCAGACCGCGTCTATGTAATGCGCGGCAGCCCCGCATCGATAAGGGCGTCTTTCGAACTACCTCAACCGCGCCCGCGCGGCAGGGAGTTTTTTCTTTCCCTTGAATATCTTGACCTTAAACGGAATCTTTTTGAGGCGCTGGAAGAATAGGCGTGTTTAATAACACAGCGTATTATTAAATGCAAGTTTTGCATTGCAAAATTTGCACTGCAAAATTTGCACGGTTTCTTCTATTAATCAAATAGTTAAACAGCTATCGGGCAAATACAATTTCTTTAATTTTTTTCTTTACATTTTCTATGTTGTTGTCATGCAGCAGTGGTATCAGTTTATTTATTTCCTCAATAGGCAAATCCCACCATTTCAATTTTAACAGTAATTCGATTAATTCTTCGTCAAATCTTTTTCGGATAATTTTTGCGGGATTTCCGGCTGCTATTGTATAGGGTTCTATATCACTTCCTACCACGCTTTTTGTTCCGATTATCGCCCCGTCTCCTATTTTTACTCCGGGCAGTATGGTAACATTTTGACCTATCCATACATCGTTTCCAATAACGGTGTCCCCTTTCAACGGCATTTTATCCAGCGAAGGCGCGGTTTCATTCCACTTTTCAAAAATATAAAATGGAAAAGTTGAAACGCAGGACATTTGATGATTCGCGCCGTTCATTATGAATTCGACACCGGAGGCTATTTGGCAGAATTTTCCAATAATTAATTTATCATCATAAAATTCATAAAAATGAGTAACATGATTTTCAAAATCAACATCGCTAAAATATGTAAAATCGCCGGCTATTATATTTTTATTTTTAATTGTAGGCTTTACATACGTTACAGTATTTATATTAGGCACGGGGAATACAACATCAGGATCAGGCAGTGTACGGTTTTTCATTGTCGCCTCCAAATACTTTTTAGCATTTTACCCATATAATTGTCAATGAACTTGCTACTTGCCAATGCGTTAAACCCCTTGTATACTTAATATTCTATAGAAATATGTCAACGTTATATATTGTCGCAAGCCCTATTGGTAATTTACAGGATATAAGCCTGCGGGCGCTGGAAGTGCTTAAAAACGTTTCCATCATAGCCTGTGAAGACACAAGGCACAGCCTTAAGCTATTGACTCACTTTGAGATAAGAGCTAGGCTTATGTCTTGTAGAGCGGCTAATGAACGAAAGGCTGCGGAGAAACTTGTCGGGGAACTTGATGACGGGCGGGACGCGGCTTATTTAAGCGATGCGGGAAGTCCGTGTTTAAGCGACCCCGGTGCTGTGCTGGCGCGGACAGTCGCGGGGGCGGGGCATAAAGTTATTCCTGTACCGGGACCTTCGGCTTTTGCAAGCCTTGTTAGTGTGGCGGGTGGAGCGGATAGGACGTTTATATTTGAAGGTTTTTTGTCGCCCAAGGGCGGCAGGCGGCGTTCGCGTCTGAAAGAACTTTTGGATGAAGGCGCGGCTTTCGTTCTATACGAATCGCCATTCAGAATCCTAAAACTTTTGACGGATTTGCTTGAATTTGACAGCGGGCGTTATATTTGCATAGGCCGGGAGATGACAAAAATACACGAAGAATACTTAAGGGGTTCTGTTGTTGATGTTTTATCTGAATTGGAAAAGCGTTCAGAGCAGAAAGGGGAATTTTCGGTGTTCGTTTCGGGGCGAAAGGCGTAGCCTTATTTAATTTAATAATTGTTGGTTTGTGCCGATAATTGATTTAGGTAGGATGTTGTATGACAATCGGAAGGACAGGTCCAATAGAACCAAGCCGGCCCATTAACGAAAGTGGAAAAGGCGCTCTGGCTGGTAAGATTGCCAAAAACGATGATACGGTTGATATTTCAACTGAAGCGTATAAAAAAGCAGATTGGCTTAGCGCCGTAGAGATTGTTTCCGCCGCCCCTGCCCCCGGTATACGCGCAGACCGTGTCGCGGAACTTAAAGCTAAAATAAACGACCCTGCCTATATCACGGAAGCCTTATTGAGAGGCACCGCTGATAAGATAATTGATGTTTTGTGGCCTTCCGGCGGTGATAAGCTTAAATTTTAATTTTGCGTGATTCTCTGCTTTTATTAAATAAAATTCCGGGAGTTACCTCGTTTGAAGCCTTAAAACCTGTAAAAAAAGCTATTGGTTCAGGAAAAGCGGGGCATACAGGCACACTTGATAAATTTGCGAGCGGACTTCTTGTCGTTCTTACGGGCAGGGCGCTTAAACTTACTCCATATTTTACAAACTGCGACAAACGGTACCATGCTGTCGCCCGTTTTGGTTCCGAGACGGACACCTTAGACCCGGAAGGCGCTGTAACCGCCGAAGCTCCTGTTCCTGAAAAAGACGCGATAGAGGCTGTTTTAGACCGCTTTCGTGGAAAAATAACGCAGATACCGCCGGTTTTTTCGGCTATTCATGTGGGCGGCAAACGCGCTTACGAGCTTGCCCGCAGCGGGGCTTCTGTCGAGATGAAACCGCGCTCCGTTACAATTCACGAACTAACGCTGCGCTCTTACGACCCGCCGTTCGCTAGGCTGGACATTCATTGTTCCGCTGGGACGTATATCCGCGCTCTGGCGCGGGACATAGCCGTTGCCGCCGGTTCGCGCGCTCATCTTGTTGAGCTTACGCGGACGCAGGCGGGCGCGTTTTTGCTGGCGGAGGCGCTTGCTTTGACACCGGAAACCTTGAATCCCGCTGATGTGCTGAACGCGCTGCGTCCCGTAGACAGGCGTATGTTTGACGCTCTTGGTATTCCGGTCAAGGAACTTGATGAAAAGAACGCGGACGCTGTTCGTCAAGGAAAACCCATCGGCAAAAATATTTTGCCGATGGACGATGATTCCGCGCCGCGCGCCGCCGTTTTTTGCGGAGATAGATTTATCGCGCTGCTTGAAAAGCCTCCGGAGGGCGGCGGCGCGTGGCGCTATGTGTTTGTGTTTTAAGCCGGTGATTGCAGGGCTTATGGCTCAGTCGCAAACTTAGTTTGCGAGCCAAGCGGCTTGCTGAATTAAGTCAAATTAGACGATGTGTAGGGAACTGATGCACTAATGAAAAGACCGCTGTTACTGTTTGTTATACTTATCCCCATGTCCAC
>JAIRZA010000044.1 GCA_031267475.1 Spirochaetaceae bacterium
GCTTTCAGGCTCTTGAAACGCACCTCTTTGTACATGAAGTCTTCAAGCGGCGTCGAGGGCTCTTTCGAGTCGAGTTGGAACGGATTCTTGCCCTCGGCTTTGAGCGCGGGGTCGTAACGGTACAGCGGCCAAAGTCCGCTTGTAACCGCGGCCTTTTGCTGTTCAAATCCTTTCGACATATCAATGCCGTGGTTTATGCAGTGTGAGTAAGCGATGATGATTGAAGTTCCCGGATACGCTTCCGCCTCGCGGAAAGCCTTTATAGTCTGGTTCATGTTCGCGCCCATGCTGACACGGGCGACGTACACATAGCCGTAGCTCATAGCCATAGCGCCCAAATCTTTCTTCGCCGTCTCTTTGCCGGCGGAGGCGAACTTCGCTATAGCGCCTATAGGCGTCGCCTTCGACATCTGCCCGCCCGTGTTGGAGTACACTTCCGTGTCCATTACAAGAATATTCACGTTATGCCCGGACGCAAGCACATGGTCGAGTCCGCCGTAGCCTATATCGTAGGCCCAGCCGTCCCCGCCAAGCACCCAAACGGAACGTTTTATGAAATGGTCGGCCAGCGATAAAAGCTGTTTTGCTATCGGTTTCGACTCTTTTGCGAGAGCGGCTTTGAGAGTTTCAACATTCTTGCGCTGGGCTTCTATACCCGCCTCCTCCCTCTGGTCCGCGTTCAAAATCGTTTCAATGAGAGCGGGCGCTATACCTTCCGCTTTTGCCGCGACCGCCGCTTCACGCGCGTATTCGGCAAGTTTGTCGCTGGTAAGCCTCATGCCAAGCCCGAATTCGGCGGCGTCTTCGAATAAGCTGTTAGACCACGCCGGACCGCGCCCGTCGTTGCGTTTCGTGTAAGGCGTAGTCGGCAAGTTGCCGCCGTAAATCGATGAACATCCTGTCGCGTTTGCGATTACGGCGCGGTCGCCGAAAAGCTGGGACAGTATTTTGACATAAGGCGTTTCGCCGCAGCCGCCGCAAGCGCCCGAAAATTCAAACAGCGGACGGGTAAACGCGAGTCCTTTCACTGTGCCGGGATTGATTTCCGAAGCGGGGGTCTCTGGCAGGCTCTGGAAAAAATCCCAAGCCTTCACCTGTTCCTCGTGGTAGGCGGCATCGTCCGCGTATGACTTCCAGCTTAAAGCCCGCGGTTTTGAAGCGTCTTTCGACATGGGGCACGCGTTCATGCAAACGCCGCATTCCATACAGTCTTCGGCTGAAATTACAAGCGTTACCTTCTTGCCGTCCACCGGTTTTGGTTTAACAGCGGCTGACTTGAAGCCCGCCGGAGCCTTGCCAAGCTCGGAATCGCTCAAATTTTTCATTCTGATACACGCATGGGAGCATACCACGGAACACATTCCGCACTGTATGCAGACATCCGGATTCCACGACGGCACACGCTCGGCGACAGCGCGTTTTTCGTACTGCGCTGTTCCGGTTGGGAACGCCCCGTCCTCCGGTATCTTGGATACGGGCAGTTTGTCTCCCTCCTGTATCGACATAACGCCGAGTGTCTCGCGTATCCAACTGTCGTCCGCTGTGGCAAAGGGCTTTTTCATGTGCATATCGCCTTCTGTATGGGACGGGTATTTCACCTCTTCTATGGCGCTAAGCGCCGCGTCAACTGTCTTGTAATTGCTCTGGACAACATCCGCGCCTTTTTTGCCGTAGCTTTTTTCGATGAATTTCTTCATGTATTTGACAGCCTCATCCTCGGCCAATACGCCGGAAATCTTGAAATAGGCGGCCTGCATGACGGTGTTTATGCGGTTGCCCATGCCGGTAGCGCGAGCTATTTCGGCGGCGTTAATCACATAAAATTTAAGCTTTTTATCAAGGATGCGCTGCTGCGCTTCGACGGGAATATGCCGCCACACGTCCGCCGCGTTGAATGGGCTGTTGAGCAGGAAAACGCCGCCGTCTTTCGCGTTGGCCAGCATATCGAAGGTTTCCATGTAGCTGAACTTATGACAGGCTAGGAAATCCGCATTGGTTATGAGGTACGGACGGCGTATGGGTTTTTTGCCAAAGCGCAGGTGCGAAACTGTAAAACCGCCGGATTTTTTTGAGTCATAAGAAAAATAGGCCTGAGCGTTCAGTTCGGGTCTGGCGTCTCCGATAATTTTTATCGAATTTTTGTTCGCGCCGACAGTGCCGTCGCTGCCTAGTCCGTAGAACATGGCTTCGTTCATCCCTTCTTCAATCAGTGTAAAGTTTTCGTCATAGTCAAGGCTGTCGCCAAGCACGTCGTCTTTTATTCCGATAACGAAATCCCGTTTCCGCTGTCCCGCAAGGTTGTCAAAAACGGCTTTGGCCATGGCGGGTGTAAACTCTTTTGAGCCTAGTCCGTAGCGTCCGTTGATGATAATCGGAAACTGGTTTTTCCAGGGGGCTTCGCCTTTCTGGGATGCCACGCCGCAAGCGGAGAGAACGTCTTCGTAGAGGGGCTCGCCGGGGGATCCCGGCTCTTTTGTGCGGTCAAGCACAGCGATGGATTTGACGGACGAGGGCAGGGCTTTTATGAACGTTTTCGCGTCGAATGGGCGGTACAATCGTACTTTTAAGACTCCTACTTTTTCGCCTTTGCTTTGCAGGTGTTCGACTGTTTCCTCGCAGGTTTCGGCTCCGGAGCCCATAATAATGACGACTCTTTCCGCGTCTTTCGCGCCAAAATAGTCGTACAGATGATAGGAGCGTCCTGTTAGTTTGGCAAACTTGTCCATCTCGGCCTGCACAATTTCCGGCGTTTTTTTATAATACTTGTTTACGCCTTCGCGTCCCTGAAAATAAACGTCCGGATTCTGAGCCGTGCCGCGTATAAAGGGTTTTTCAGGGCTGAGTCCGCGCAGGCGGTGCTCGCGGACTAAATCGTCGTCTATCATTTGCCTCATTATATCAAAGCTGATTTCTTCTACTTTTTGAAGCTCGTGCGAAGTGCGGAAGCCGTCAAAAAAATGAAGGAAAGGGACTCTTGCGCGGAGTGTGGCGGCGTGCGCTATTACCGCCAGGTCCATCGCCTCCTGTACGCTGTTTGAAGACAGCATCGCCCATCCGGTGTGCCGGCAGGCCATTACGTCCTGATGATCGCCGAAAATCGACAAACTTGAAGCGGCAAGGGCGCGGGCGGCGATGTGAAACACTGTTGATGTAAGTTCGCCTGCTATTTTGTACATATTCGGTATCATCAACAGCAGTCCCTGCGAAGCTGTGAATGTGGAAGAGAGAGCGCCGGTGGTCAAGGCTCCGTGAACCGCGCCGGAAGCGCCTCCTTCGCTTTGCATTTCGTACACCTGCGGGATTGTCCCCCACAGATTCTTCTTTCCTTGCGCGGAAAGTTCATCGGAAACTTCGCCCATAGGACTGGACGGCGTAATCGGATATATCGCGATTACCTCGCTAAGCGCGTGCGCTACCTGTCCCGCGGCCGTGTTTCCGTCAATCATGACCATTTTTTTGTCAGCCATTATTATTCCTCGATTTTTGAGAGTGGATTTTTTTTAGTCTAAAAA
>JAIRZA010000067.1 GCA_031267475.1 Spirochaetaceae bacterium
AATGAAAATAAAAATATGCGGACTATTCCGCAAAGAAGACATCGATTATGTGAACGAGGCGGAACCAGACTACGCCGGTTTTGTGTTCGCAAAAAGCAGACGGCAAGTAGATTTCAATACAGCGCAAAGACTAAGCGCCGGACTAAACCCAAAAATCACGCCGGTAGGAGTATTCGTAGACGCGCCGGTAGACACAATCGCGAGCCTGTACATGGACGGAATCATCCGCGCCGCCCAACTACACGGCAATGAAAACGAAGAATATATAACAAAAATCAAAACATACGGCATACCAGTCATAAAAACAGTACAATGCGCGTCAAACCCAATTCAAACAGAATTGGCGTCATACAATAACGCGGATTTTCTATTATTCGATTCAGGATGCGGCTCAGGGGAACGCTTTGACTGGTCAATACTAAATTTCACCAGCAGCGCGCGGCAGCCGTGGTTCCTAGCGGGAGGAATCAAGCAAGATACAATAGATGAAGCCATTTTACTTAACCCATTCTGCATAGACGTATCGAGCGGGGCGGAAAGCGGCGGACTAAAAGACCGCGAAAAAATAAAAAACCTTGTCAACCGCGTAAGACAAGCCTAAAAAAGCGCTGATTTTCGAATATAAATGAGCCTCCCCTCCGCCGCGAATAAATCAACACCACCCTAAAAAAGCGGCAAATCCTTCAAAAACGAATCGTCTATCCGGCGGCCGCCGCCCGTGTAACCCAGCTTTCGTCCCGGCCGCCGCTCGCCGTGAAAATCGCTGCCGGCGGTGATTAAAAGTCCCAACTCCCTGCCGATAGCCTCCAATCGTAAACATACACGCTCAGCCGCCACCGGATGCCAAGCCTCTATGCCGTCCAAACCCTGTTCCTTCAGTTCAGCAAATATACCCGGTAATTTACCCCACGAGACATACAGCGTTGTCGGGTGGGCAATAATCGCAATCCCCCCCGATTCATGAATAGCGCTGCTTGCCCGCGCAAAATCAGCCCCAGTCTTTTGAATATAAAAAGGCTTCCCCTTCCCCAGAAAACGGTCAAAAGCCGCTTGAATACTCCGGGTTTTGCCAATCTTAATAAGATATTGCGCAAAATGCGGCCTTCCGACGCAGTTGCTCCCCGCCATGCGGAGAACATCCTCATAATGCGCGTCTATCCCCTCATCCCTCATTTTTTCAATGATAGACATATTGCGCCGGGTACGCTCGCGCTTACTTTCAGCCAGCAACTCAATAAAAACCGGCGACGGACTTTTAAGTCCCAAACCCAAAAGATGAAACTCGCGAACACCACAAAGCTGCGACAAAGTTTCGCCGGTTTTGTACTTCCAGTTAATATCAAGTTCAACACCCGGAATCAAATTTAAGCCGCAGTTCCACGCCTCGTTCGCCGCTTCAGGAATACCGTCGATTGTGTCGTGATCCGTCAAAGCGATAGAATTTATACCAATCGCATTTGCCGCCCGCACCAATTCCGCGGGAGACAAATTGCCGTCAGACGCCGTCGAATGTGTATGAAGATCTATCATTAATGCCTCCCGCCGCTTACCATACAGTGAACACAACCCTGAATCCGCACCTGAGGTTTTGGAGGATTCTGCCAGATGCGGGCGACAAGATAGTCGCTTACAGAAAGCTCAATCCCGCAGACAGGGCAGAGCCGCTCACGCTCTCCGTTAAGGCAAAACTTACAACCTAAAATATGCAGCAAGCGGTAGGGACGACCGCTTGGCGGAAAAATCTTTGATTTTATCATATCGCCGTGGTCAAAACGCGCGGCGCAGATTGGACAAGTGCGGGCATCCCCGCGCCGCCCTTCAGAAACAGCGCCAACAACAGAAGATTTCGTAATATACGGCTTTACCGCAACGCCGCGCTTTGGAAAAAAAATAAGGAATAAAAATAAAAAAATCGCGGCCAAAAAAGAAATGGCCGCGATTCCAAGCAGAACGTTCAGGGCTTAATAATCCATGCCGCCCATACCGCCCATGCCACCCATACCGCCGCCCGGCATAGCCGGAGCATCCTTCTTTTCAGGAATATCGGTGATGGCGCACTCAGTGGTTAGCAACAAACTTGCGATTGAGGCAGCGTGCTGCAACGCGGAGCGGGTAACTTTCGCCGGATCAATAATACCAGCCTTTACCATGTCAACCCATTCCTCTTTTGCCGCGTCAAAACCAATACCGGGTTTCTCGTGCTTTGCCTTATCCGCGATAATACCCGCGTCGAGCCCGGCGTTTTCGGCAATTTGACGAATAGGCTCTTCAAGAGCGCGTTTAACAATCTTGAAACCAACACCCTCGTCCCGCGTGTACTTGGACAAATCGGCTTTCTCCAACACAGGGATAGCTTGAATCAGCGCAAGACCGCCGCCGGGAACAATGCCTTCTTCGATAGCGGCGCGTGTTGCCGAAAGAGCGTCCTCGACACGATGTTTCTTCTCTTTAAGTTCAACCTCGGTCGCGGCGCCCACATTGATAACCGCGACACCGCCAGCCAGCTTAGCAAGCCGCTCTTGCAGTTTTTCGCGGTCATAGTCTGAAGTAGTGTCCGCAATCTGCGCTTTTATCTGGGCAATACGGTCTTTAATATCCTTTTCCTTGCCGGCTCCGTTGATGATGGTTGTATTGTCTTTGTCGATTTTGATAGTCTTCGCCTTGCCAAGCTGTGAAAGATCAGTATTTTCAAGTTTAAGCCCAAGCTCTTCAGTAACAACCGTGCCGCCGGTAAGTACAGCGATGTCTTCCAGCATGGCCTTGCGCCTGTCTCCGAAACCCGGAGCCTTAACCGCGCAGGCGCGCAGTGTGCCGCGCAGGCTGTTCAATACAAGAGTGGAGAGCGCTTCGCCGTCAACATCTTCAGCTATAATGAGTAGGGGCTTGCCGCTTTGAACGACTTTTTCAAGCAGAGGCAGCATATCTTTCATTGAAGAAATCTTTTTGTCGTGGATCAGGATGTAAGCGTCTTCGTATACGCTGGTCATAGTATCGCGGTCAGTAACAAAATACGCCGAGATATAGCCGCGGTCAAACTGCATACCTTCCACAAATTCGATGCTTGTTTCCATCGTTTTTGATTCTTCCACAGTGATAACACCGTCTTTCCCGACTTTTTCCATCGCGTCCGCGATAGTTTGACCAATTTCAGCATCATTATTGGCGGAAATAGACGCTACATTGGAGATTTCTTCTTTATCTTTGATGTCTTTTGAATTTTTCTTGATTTCCGCCACGGCGATTTCAACAGCTTTGTCGATACCGCGCTTCAACTCTATAGGAGTCATACCCGCCGAGACAGATTCCAGTCCCTTTTTTACCAATGCGTAAGCCAAAACCGTAGCGGTTGTAGTACCGTCGCCGGCTACATCGTTCGTTTTTGTGGCCACTTCTTTTAAAAGCTGCGCCCCCATATTTTCGTATGGATCAGCCAGCTCGACTTCTTTGGCAACGGAAACGCCGTCTTTTGTTACGGTGGGAGCACCGAATTTTTTATCCAGAAGAACATTTCGCCCTTTGGGTCCCAGAGTAACCTTGACTGCTCTGGAAATTTGCTCAACTCCCGCCAGCAATTTCCGGCGTCCTTCCTCGTTGAACAATAATTGTTTTGCCATGATTTTTACTCCTCTTCCTTGAACCTGTCCCGTCCAACAACAGGACCAGCTTCAAACATGGGACACGGTTCACCTTATTTTGATTATATGCCGCCAGACGACAGCTTTTATTGAAAATAATGCCCGCGCAAGTAAAAAGAGTCAATAGGTGTGTTGAGCC
>JAIRZA010000114.1 GCA_031267475.1 Spirochaetaceae bacterium
AGATACTTTTTCGTCATAGTTGTTTTGCTCCCCTTTTCCTTACATGGACAAGTCGTCTACGAAGATGCGGGCATTGGGGCTTACACTTTTTCCATCTCGTCGTCCTTCGGAATTAAATATGGACAAGCGGAAGAAATTGTGTTCAGCGACGCGGTGTCCGACACAAAGCTGAGCCAGCTTCTTTGGGACATGAAACCGCTTTTTTACTGGGGCGCCGCGTTTGACTTTTCTCAACGCTTCCCAATGGACAGTTTTGGCTTTTTTGCAAACGCGGCTCTGCAAACCGCGCTGCCGGGAAAAACAGGCGTGATGGAGGACAGGGATTGGCTGGCGCCGGGCAACGGATTGTCGAATTTCTCTTCTCACGAAAACTATACGGAAGAAGCGCTGTTTTTTGATTTCACAGCCGGAGCGTCCATTCCGGTAGCAAGCTGGGCGCGCGTCCAAATCTTCGCCGGTATAAGCTACATGGGACTAAAATGGACGGCGCGCGAAGGCTATTTGCAGTATGCGGCTAAATCAGGAAACACGTACGGATACTGGAACGCGTCGCTGCCCAAGATAGCGGTTTACGGACCCGTCATCGCCTACAAGCAGGACTGGTTGATTTTTACACCCGGCATAGCCCTGCGCGCCCCTCTTTTTGACAACTTTAACGCCGGTTTGATATTCAAAATCGGTCCTGTAATTTTTTGCGAAGATTTAGACGACCATTTTGAAAGAAGACTGGAATTTTCCGAATCGATGTACGGCGGGCTGATGCTGGAACCAAGGGGGGAGTTTTCCTTTTTGCTGAATGAAAACATTAACTTTTCATTGGATGTATCTTACCGGTTCATACACGGCCCAAGGGGAGACACCAAGGTAAGAAGTACAGAAACCAATGCTACGCAGAAAAGCAAAGACAGCGGCGGGAGCGGCTATTCCGTTTTAGACGCGGCGCTTTCAGTAACACTGCGTCTTTAGAACATGGTAGATTCATCCTCGACCGGCGGGTAATCGGACTTTCCTTAGACAGAATCTCACGGAATATGGCGAAAATATGACAAATGTCATATTCCGTGAACATTTTTTTATAAAAATGAAGCGCGGCGCTTGTTTTACGCATAGTTATTGGTGGAGGATGCTATGCAAAAGCAATTTTTTCTTTTCACGCCGCTTTATGCCGCGGTAGTGTTTTGCGCCGCTCTGCTGTCTTGCGCTGACGACGCTACAATCAACAAGGTCATGGGCTCTGGTTCCGAAGCGCCCGTATTTATCGCTTATCGAGCGGAATCAGGTTCTGAAATTAAATTTCAGTTTTCCACGCCTGTAAAAATGGTTTACGCATTCCTTGACACCGGAGATGATTTCGAACCGTTTCCGGATGAATACAGCACCGCCGTCTCGCTGCGGTTTTTGTCGGATCATTCCGGCGGCAAAGCTATCACCGCCGATTTTTTAGTTGAAGACGCGGACGGAAACAGCTTGAATGTGCTTGTGCCTTTCAAAACGCGAAATAACCGTATGCCCCAAATCCTAATCAATGAAATACGGCTTGATTACATCAAACCTTCCGCGGAATTCATTGAATTTTATACTAAAACAAGCGGTAATCTTGGCGCTTTGCGTCTATTTGCGACAAGCACAAGCCTTGACGAACCGATTTACGAGTTTCCGCCGGTGGAAGTTAAGGCCGGCGAGTATATAACGCTGCATTTACGCACACTCGAAGATGATAAAGCGATTGATGAATTGGGAGATGCCCTTAATCTGGCGAGCGCCTCAAAAGCCGGCGACGCGAAAGACACCGCCCGCGATCTATGGGCGCCCGGCGCGGTGAAATACTTGCACAGCGCCGATGTAATCTATCTGCTTGATCAAGACGACGTGATTCTTGACGGGCTTGCCATAGCGAAGGATTCCGCGGATTGGGGTAAAAATAAAAATCTTTCCAAAGCCGCTGAATTGCTGGCAAAACAAGGCGCGTGGCTTAACGCGGAGGGGGAAGCTGTCAAAACTCCCGGCGTCGCGGACACTGCAACAAGCGCCGGCACAACGCCTACGCGGACGCTTTGCCGCGATGAAACTAAACCTGACAGCAATACTTTGGATGACTGGTATATTTGCGTTACAAGCGGCGCGTCTCCCGGAGAGGAAAACAATCCAAAGCGCTATATCGCCGCTGCTAAATCGTCGGTAAAGAAGCGTTGACACCTGCATTCCGCCGCGCCCTTCCGCGCCGCCCCGAAACGGCTTTCGGGGCGGCGCGGAAGGCGGCTACGGGGTGTACTCAATAGGCTCTTCGATAACGGTATGTTCATTTTTATTGATTATAAAACTTTTTACCACCGGCTCCGCCTGCGCGAGCGACACAATTATATAACTTAACGAGCTGTCGAAAGCAAGGCGTATATCTTCTTCAGACGGACGCGCCGGAGTTGAGGGGTGGCTGTGAAAGTTGCCCAAAAGTGTAAGTCCGCGCTCGCGTATGTTTGCTATCGCGGCAAACTGATCTTCGCTCGACATGGAAAAATGTTCGGGGCTCTCGTCAATGTTTTTTAAGCAGTAAAGCGTTTCGGCTTTTTTTACGCCGCCGCCTGATTCGGCAAGGCCGGCGAACAGTCCGCAGGCTTCGTTTGGGAGCGCGGCGCGGCTGCGCGCGATTATTTTTTCCAGCATATCCCGCGGCAATATCAGCATAAACCGCCGCCCATGAAGTAGAGTAGTTCTATTACATCGTTCTCGCCTATGGTTACGGTGTCAAATTCTTCGCGTTTAAGAATTGCTCCGTTTAATTGAACCGTAACGTACAGCGCGTCCTGCGTCTTTAGTTCGTCCAGCATTTTTGCGACAGATATTTTACCAGAAATACTGGCGGGTTTTCCATTTACTGTAATGTTCATAATCTCTCCTTATGGGTTTTGCTTCGTTTGTGTGTCGGTGTAGGGCTGCTCATTTTTTGCACATTTCGCACTCAGGTTTCTCGTAGTCGATCAGGTTGTTTATTGACGGGTTTTCGCCGCATACCGCGCACGAATTGTCTTTGGCTAGGGGCGTCTTGCGGAATTCCATTGTAAGCGCGTTGTAAGTCAACAGCCAGCCGTTCAAAAGTTCGCCTATGTTAAGTAAAAATTTAAGGGTTTCGGTCGCCTGCAAGCTGCCGATCACTCCGCCCATTACTCCTAGCACTCCCGCCTCCCGGCAGGTCGGCACAGCGCCGGCGGGCGGCGGCTCTCGAAACACGCAGCGGTAACATGGTCCTTGTCCCGGAATGTATGTTAAGAGTTGTCCTTGAAAGCGGATAATGCCGGCGTGCGAAAATGGTTTTTTGAGTAGTACGCAAGCGTCGTTTATCAAAAATTTCGCGGGGAAATTGTCTGTTCCGTCAATGATAAAGTCGTAGTCTTTATCGCGTATTATGTCGCTGATGTTTGACGATGTGATTAGTTCCGGGTATGTTATGACGTTGACGTCGTTGTTCATGGCGTTTATTGTTTCTTTGGCCGACTGTGTTTTGGCTTTGCCTACGTCCGCCGATGAATGTATGATCTGGCGTTGTAAATTGGAGAGGTCTACTACATCGGCGTCCGCTATTCCTATTGTGCCTACGCCTGCCGCCGCTAAATACATGGCGGCGGGCGCGCCTAGTCCGCCTGCGCCTATGATTAAGACTTTGCCGGTTAGTAGTTTTTGTTGTCCTTTAACGCTGAGTTCTTTCAAGATTATGTGTCGTGAATAGCGCTCGAGTTGCGCGTCTGTAAAAGTCATGCCGGAAAACCTCCTGTTAATCCACCTTTAATGACTAATAAACGGTATGTCCCGTCATCTAGTTTTTCTATTCGGGTAACTTTATGTCCTTCGTCTTTAAGGCTGCGCGGTACATTTTGAACTGGTTCGCCTTCGTTTAGTTTTACTTCTAGTGTCTCGCCGTCCGCTAGTTCTTCTAGCGCGACTTTCGTCTTAACGAAGGTTATCGGGCATACAACGTTGGTGATGTCGATGCTTGCATTGATTGTCTCATCTTTCATACTAATACTAGTATATTACTATATAATCCATGTCAAGCCCCCCGCCGCCAGCGGCGCAGACAATCAAACGTAATACGCTATTTCCTCTTTCAACATTAGCTGGTTGTCTTTCATATTCAATACATACAAACGGGCGATTATGATATGCAATGGGCTCTCATATCCGTCCATTTTCACGGCGGGCCGGATCTTTTTCCCGCCAAGGATTTGACTGATGTTGCGCAGCCCGCGCATTGAGTCCAATATCACTATGGTCAGCGCCTTCCCTGCATTCGTCGTCTCAACTTCCGAAAAATACTCCCATATTCTTTCTCTTTTCATCCTTTTATCTTATCATAGGTCATTCGTTCTTAGAAATTGATTTCCGTGGTGAGTACGGACAAGCCCTTGACGCTGCCGCGAGCTTTATAGTATCCTCTTAAAACAGTGTTTCAGATACGGGCAGTAGCGCAGTTGGTAGCGCGCTTGGTTCGGGACCAAGAGGTCGCCGGTTCAACTCCGGCTTGCCCGAAACGACTATATTGCGGAATGGATGCTAGACATTTTCTATAACCGGCGGCTTTTCTATGAGCTTGCCTTCCCGCAGGTAGAATAAATACACCCTTGTTTTTTTTGCAAACAGATTTTCAACAGCTTGGGAATATACTTCAAGCTGTTTGTAGTGTTTCTCCGGAGCAATAACCCTGTCAGTTTTATAATCTATAATATACATTTCGTTTTCATACTCAAACAACAAATCTATTACCCCTGAAATATACGTTTTTTTCCCGTCGTCTTCATACAAACTCAAGAAAGCGTATTCCGTTTTTCTAAACGATGAAAGCATACTTTTCTTTCCGGCATCGCTGTCAAAAAAAACAGACGCATATTGATTTACAAGTTTTTCCGCAACGGTGGATGCGGCGGTGTTTTCCATTAAGCCGGCATCAACACCATTAAAACGATCCTCCATTACGCGGTGCGCAAGCGCGCCAAACTCAGCCGGCGTAAGACCGGAATATTCAAAAAAACTATCGTCTTCTTCCGGCCAGTCATGAACCGGAAGCGCCGGCGCGTACTTTTCAGGACGATAACTGTGCAGACGGCTTGCCTGTTTCCTTGTAATAAGAATTTCAGGCTTTTCAACCTCCGGCGCTAGGGAGTATTGTTTTGCGGCGGCTTCCGCTTTTTCGCGCATAGAGCTTATCTTTTTATCAGCACTGGAAGTATTGTACACATTCGCAGCCGCGCGAATTTCGATCCTTGTCCTCGCCGCTATACATTCACGCGAGAAAAAAACATCATCCTCTAAAACAACGCCTAAAATATCAAGAAAACTTTTTGCGCCGGTATTTTTTGTATTTTTAATTCCCGTCAGAACAAGTGTATCCTCCGCCCGCGTCATAGCGACATACAAAAGACGGCGTAATTCCGCTTCTTCTTTTTTCTTTTCAGTTTCACGTGTCAGCTCGAAAAAATAATTTCCGCTAGTTTCTGACGGAAAATTCTCAGGAGTATTCAAATTAAGCGATACACCCCATTCACGACTGTATGCCGCAAGACCTTCATTTTTTATATTCCGCCCATGACCGCCGCAGCCGTAAATAAATACAACAGGGAATTCCAAACCCTTGCTTTTATGTATTGTAATAATTTTAACACCGCGCCGCCTTTCAAGAGGCAAATCAAAATCCTTCGGTTTTTCTTTTTTCATGGCGACCGTATCCAGATAATCTATAAAATCCGCGAGAGATTTTCCACGCGAGTCATTGATACGCGCTAATTCAAATAAATAATCATATATCTCGTTGTAAACTTGGGCTTCACGCGACCAAAGAGTGTCGTACCTGTAAGCGTAATCGTACCACAACTTTGTAATAAGACCGGCGCAGGTTAAATTTTCCTCGCGTATCTCGCGCAATAATTCGTAATAAATATTCCCAGCCCTTCTGTAAAGCGCCCGCTCTGCTTCCGGCAAATACTTTTCAACAGCGGAGTCAAACGGAGCGCCTGAAAACTTTAACATACAAATTGTCAACGTTATATCGCTTAAACGGGAAAACGGAGAGCGCAGAGCGGCGGCGTAAGCGCTTTTATCTTTTGGGTAAACTAAAAGACGCAAAAAGTTATATATATCATTCGCCGGCGCGTCCGTAAAAAGCCCCGCGCAGTTTTCCGCGTTATACGGCACTCCAAAAGCGCGGAATTGTTTTTCAAGATTATGCTGATGATTTACACTCCGTTCCAGTACGGCAAAATCATTGTAAGTACAATTACGACTGCCGCCGTTTTCTTTATCGCATATTTGATACGCTCCGTCCACCATGCGCCTTATTTTTTCCGCGACAAAAGCCGCCTCCACATCTTCCGCGCCGCATTCCGCGTCCTCGCTCATATCGTTCTTATCAAGCAGACATATCTGTATCCGCTCCGAATCCGCCCCGCCAACCGCGCCAGCCGTAGTTGGCGCGCCAGCCGTAGTTGGCGCGTCAACTATGACTGGCGCGCTGAGAGGCTCATACTCCGCTTCATAATCCGGCGTAGAATCGTTTTTTTCAAGAAACACTTCGCCGAATACGCCGTTGAACGCCTGTATCAAGTACGCGCCGGAACGGTAATTTATTTTTAACCGTATATTTTTTTTAATCACGCAGCCTAATTTTTTGAAAACCGACACGTCCGCGCCGCGGAATCTGTATATAGATTGTTTTTGATCACCTACAAAAAATATGTTTCCATTACCCAGTAAAAACAGTAATTCCCTTTGTAATTCGTTGTTATCCTGAAATTCATCAATCATTATCGCTTTTATTTTTTCTTTGTATATATTTAATATATCTGATTCATTTTTTAATATAGTCAGAGCCATCTCCGCCACGTCATTAAAAGTCATAACTCCCGCTATACGTTTCCGCTTATTAAAATCTTCCTGAAATTCGTTTAACAATAAAAAAACATCACGGACTGTATCAAACTGAAGTATCATTGCCGCTACTTTAATAATCTGTGGATACGTATCCTTAAAATTATCATGAACCTCGCGAATCATTTCCATACCGCCAGTTTTTCCAACTTTTCGCAAAGAATTAATCTTTGAAATTTCTTTTATAAAGCGGCAAAAAGAGGCGCGGTCTGTTTCCGCGGAAGCGTCCACGGAAAAGTCTGTTGACTTTTCCGTGGAAAACAACGTTTCAACATCAGGACATTCAAGATCCAGCTTGCCGCTAAACAGGGCGTTGAATTTTTTATATGCGACAGTTTCAACATTTTTAACCGAGGGTAATTCGCTTTTTATAAGCGATACCATAGCGTCAATGTCAGCCAAATAAACGCGCCACTTTTCACATAATTCAGCCTGCTGTTTTTTTATATATATATCAAACGGCAGCGGATCTGTAACAGACCCATGTTTTATTACAATTTCCGCAAATAATTTATGCGCAATATCCAGTATCTTGTTATCGGATATCAGCGCCTTTATTCCCGGACGCTCCCGGTTATCCAGCACAAAAGAAAGCGCGGCTTCTTTCGCCATGCTTAAAACAGTTTCAGCGTCTGTAGTAAAATCACTCTTTACACCATAACGCGCGGACGCAAGCGCGCAAATTTCAGCGCAAAAAGAATCAAGCGTCTGTATTTTTGCCTTGTGAAAATCACGAGCGGCGGCGCGCGCTGATGTATCTTTTTCTCCGGCAATCAGTTTGTATATACGACTGTACATTTCATTTGTGGCTTTGTTTGTAAATGTCAGCGTTAGAATTTCATCAACTTTATATCCCTTTTCGATTATAAGATACGCAAAGCGCGACGCTAAAACTTTTGTCTTGCCGGAACCCGCTCCAGCGGTTACAACAACATTAGAAAGCGTTGTTACAGCCTCAAGCTGTTCCGCGTTCAAACCGCCAAGTATTTTTTCAAGAGGCATAAGACCTTTCCTTTGTCTCATTATTTAACGAAAAAGCCGAACGGCATATACTCTTGTAAATACATTCAACACAGACCTCAAACGCTACGCCTTCTTTCTTAAAATCGAGCGCTTTTATCTTTTCATGATAATCATCAAGATACGCCTCAAGCGCTTCCATAGACGGCTGGTACTCATCCCTGGTCAACTTGTCGTTGTCCAAAATTTTCCGCGCCTGATGCTTTGTAATGCTCAAAAACACCGCCTCCTCCACCGGAATACCATGAGTTTCCTCGTACAGTTTTATATATACAGGCATCTGAAAATTCGAGCGCCCGCCTCCGTCCGTCAGCGCGCAGTCATTTCTTGCGGGCGCTCCGCCGGTTTTATAATCAAAAATGCAGGGGGCGCCCTCGGCGGAAATAGACACCCTGTCCAGTATGCCATTCAAAACGAAACCCGCGTATATCACCTTTTTTTCCACCTCAAGCTCTGAAACCGAATATCCGTTAAATTCTTTTCCCTCGAGTTCCAGTAAATCCGATATATGCCGTTGTATGCCTCTTGCCATTGCGCTTATCAGCGGGGCGCAGAGCGGTCCGCTGAACGCCTTGTATTCCGCCGCCGCTTGTATGGTGTATAATTCCGCCCACGATTTGTATTTTTCAATATTTGCAACATTAAAAATTGTATCTTCATTTTTTATCCGTTCAAATAAATTAAATAATATTATATGAAAAAGCGTTCCTTTGGATTTATCGTCAAGCAGACGCGCTTCGAGTGTTTCTTCTTCTATTTCAAATATATTCTCAAAAAGCCAAAAAACCGCGCATTTATAAAACGATTGCAGTCCGGTGGCGGAAACCCGGAGTTTGCCGTCTTCATATTTTTTTTCTGTTATGGCGGAGCGTAAAATGTCTACAACGTCTGTTTTTCCGTTTTCCTGTCCGGCAAAAGAAGTATTAAGCAAATTGAATGTCTCCATCCCAAGCGCGTTTTTCCAAAAATAAAAACCGGTTTTTTGAAGCGGAAAAAGTTTCTCCGGAAATTTATTTTCCTGATCCAGCCACCAGTCTTTTTCCTCTGTGTACACGTCTGAATAAGATATATCCCTTATAAACGCGGCGCAATTATCGTTAAAAAAACTATGCGGCATATTCCAGCCGGAAAAAGTAAGCGCCGAGGCGCTGTACCAAACATACGGTTTTGGCGGCAAACTTGTATTATAAGCGCGGAAAAACGCGGCTGACGCATCGTAGTCTTCTTCTACTAAACACAGTTTCCTGCGTTTATCCGGGCGCAGAAACTTTAGGCTGCGGTAGATGACCGCCGAGTTCTTTTGATTCGCGTTCAACACAAAATGCGCGGCAACAGGCGCGGCCGCCGCGACTTTATATTGAAAAACATTTACCCCCCCTTCTTCGCGCTCCGGAACATACTGCCGCTCGTTCAACAGGTCGATATAGAATGACAACACATTCGAAATGGTAACATCGGGTATCATTTTTTGTATTCGTATTAGCGACGACAATTCTTCGATGCAACGCGCGATTATATCATAACATTCTGTTGAGCATACGCTTTTTAAGAATAAACTTGTTCCGTTGCCGTCATCCCACGCGCCGCGAAAAATAAAATAGTATTTTCGTATGTCTTCAAAACTTTTTGAATTAACTATACGGCATAATTTATATTTTATATCTTTGTAGTATGAATGTAATTCCGACTTTTCCATGCGAAACGCTTCTTCCCAAACATCTTTCAATACGCCGTTCTCGTGGTAACTCGAAACGCAGTTATTTTTGATTCCAAACCGTATCAGGCTCTCATTTTTTTCAGGATTGCGCCATGGAAGATGATTGTTTAACAGCAGGGCTTTCAGTGTCTGGAAAGAAAAATTGTTATCCACACAGTCCTTTACAAGCGGAAAAAAACTTCCAGCGCCATAGCATGATAATGGTTTCCCGGAACGCAGATGCAGCGGCACATTGTAAAGACCGGCTTCGCGTTTTATATACGGCTCCAGCGTTTCGAGTTCCGGCGCGCTTATAGCCATATCTTCGTATGGTATTTTTTCTTCCTCGTACAAACGCCGTATTTCAAGTATAGCCGCGCGGAGTTCATCACGGGTGGAATCAAATTGATAAAGTTGTTTTACCGCCGCGCTTTCATCAATTTTAATTATATGAATGTTGTTGGAATTCAGCAGTTGTTCATGTTCCGCGAAATCTTCTATCAATTCAGGATAAAAGATAAAGTATTCATTTTCTGTTTCTTTGAATGGAGGGCGCTCCCACGCGCTTTCAAAAAGATTATGTTTTGAAAGAAAATTTTTGTATTCTTCTTCCAGAGTTAAAAAATCACGGTCTTCATCGTCGCTGTAAACGGCGTTTTTATTTTCCGCCAAAACATTTTTTATAAACTGCTCGTAACTTTCGCGCCATAAACGCAGCAGCGGCAGAATCTTAGCTATACCGCGCGCGAATATAACGCCGTCCTCCGAATATTTTCGCGCCACCAGCGTTGAAAATATGGGGTGTTTTGCGTTTCTTTCGGCGATATTCACCGCAAATATATTGCGGTGAATCGCGTTCACGGGTTTTAATCCTTTAATTTCAGTTCGTATGCAGCTTTCTTTGAATCTGTCCCACGCAATGAAACGCTCCATGGCAAGCGTTTTTATATTAAAAAAACTTAAGGCTTTCTGCGCCCAAAAAAAAGCCGCTGTCTGCGTTGGAAAAACAAAGCGCGTTTTTTCATCGCTGGTAAATTTTTCTGTTAAAATCCGCAGTATGCCGTTCATCCCCGTACCCCCTCCACTCCACTGCCGCGTCTTAGCGCTTAAACGCTTTAACTCAGCAGCATTTCGTCATTCGCAAGGTCGCGGTGTTTTATGGCGTGGAAACGCTCCACGATATTCTGCGCGGTAAGTTTTTCCTTTTCGGCTCTGTCCATATCAAGAATTATCTCTCCGGAATCCATCATCAAAAGGCGGGTGCCGAACTGGAGGGCGTGCGTCATGTTGTGCGTTATCATCATAACTGTCAAATTGTATTCCGCGGCAAAACGCAGCGTCAGATTCATAACGATTTCCGCGTTGCGCGGGTCGAGCGCCGCGGTATGCTCGTCAAGAAGCAGGAGGTCGGGGCGCGACATGACCGTCATCAAAAGCGTCAGCGCCTGCCGCTGCCCGCCTGACAAAAGCCCTACGTTGTCCGCCATGCGGTTTTCCAGTCCCATATCGAGTTCGCGCAGACGCGACTTGAATTCTTCCCTCAATTTATTATTAAGGCTGATTTTAAGCCCTTTATATCCTTTTTTACGGCATATCAGCATATTGTCTTCAAGAGCCATGCTTCCGGCGGTGCCAAGCAGCGGATTCTGAAAAATACGCCCTATATACCGGGCGCGGCGGTACTCCGGTTCACGGGTAATATCGCGCCAGTTTTCACTATTTTCTCCGCGCAAATGTATGCTGCCGCCTGCCGGCGGGCAAGTCCCCGCTATCGCGTTATACAATGTCGATTTTCCAGCGCCGTTGGAGCCAATGATTGTTATAAAATCACCGCGTTTGATTACAAGGTTTATATTCTTTAACGCCGTATTCTCGTCCGGAGTACCGCGCGAAAATATTACTGAAAGATTTTCAATTTTTATCATTGAGCTTTACCTGTTTATCCTCGTGTTTTTAAATATCCCGGCGGTTTTCACTAGTTTTTGCTTTGAAACCATTATACAGGCTATGATCAGCAACCCGGTCATAAGATTTAGGTCGTTCGGATTCATGTGTATGTGATAGCCGTAATTACGCGCCGCGTACATGAGCGCGCGATAAAGTATCGAGCCCAGTATCGCGCGCAGCGTCAACAGTCCTATGCGGTTTGAACGCAGTAAGAATTCCCCAAGCATGAGCGACGCCAGCCCTGAAACTATTGTGCCCAGTCCAAAACTTACGTCCGCGAAGCCCTGGTACATTGCGGCAAAGGCTCCACAGATAGCGACTAGTCCGTTGGCAAGGCAGATGCCGGCTATTTTCAGCATATCGGGGTTCATTCCCTGCGAAATGATGAGCTGGGGGTTGGATCCCAATGCCCCTAGCGTAAGTCCAAAATCGGCGCGGAAAAATAGATCCAGCGCGATTTTAATGACCAGCACCACGAGCAGGCAGTAAATAACTATGCCTATATTCGGATTGTCCGTGAACTGCCTTGTAAAATTTGTAATATCTGTGAAAATCGTGTTCGTCCGCAGCAACGGTATGTTGGCTCTGTTCGACATGACGCGCAGAATGACAGAGCGCAGCATCGTCATGGTCAGTATGCCGGCTAAGAGGTCGGGGATTTTTAGTTTTGTGTGTATGAGCGCGGTAACGAGTCCCGCGGCGGCGCCGCCTAAAAACGCTATCAGCAGCGCAAGGACGGGCGGCAGTTCGTTTACTAGGCATACCGCCATAATCGCGGCGCCCAGCGGCAGCGAGCCGTCAACGGTCATATCGGCAAAATTCAATACTCTGAAGGTAATAAATACCGCCAGAACCATTATGCCATAGATAAAACCTTCTATTAGTATGCCTTCTATCATAATTTATTGTCCGCTACTCAATTATAAAATTCTGTTTCCATAAAAGCATTATTGCTTGTCTTTGTCAATCTATGTGTCCGTACTCACTATGAATAGGACATGGGGTTTTGTACCTTACTCCGGCTGATGGCTGAGGCGTGGGCTGTTTAACAAGAATATCGATAGCGCTATAATAAAAAATATGAATAGGCCTATAATCGCGCCGTCTATACTAAGCGCTGATTTCTCAAACATGGGAAAAGCGATTGACGACATAACCGCTTCTGGCGCGGAGTGGGTTCACATGGATATAATGGACGGCGGCTTTGTGCCGCCAATAACTTTCGGCGCGAAAATGGCTGCTGATTTACGCGTCAGGACAAAACTGCCGTTTGATGTACACCTTATGACTCAGACCCCGCAGAATTTGCTAAATGATTTCGCCGCCGCCGGAGCGGATTATATAAGTTTTCATACAGAATCGGTGAGCCGCCCGCTTCACGTCATTCGAAAAATCAAGCAACTTGGGAAAAAAGCCGGCATAAGCATAATTCCCGCTACACCGGTAAGCGCCATTAGCAACATTCTGCCGTTTGTAGACCTTGTACTCGTAATGACGGTGAATCCGGGCTATGGCGGGCAGTCTTGTATTACAGAATGTTTTACAAAAGTCGAGAATTTGACTCGCCAACGGCTGGAGCGGGGGATTAATTTCTTAATATCTGTCGATGGCGGGATAAACGAAACAACAGCAAAGCAGGCCGCCGCCGCCGGAGCGGACGTACTTGTTACCGGCTCTGCTTTTTTTAACGCAGCCGATAAAACCGCTATCGTGCAAAAGCTGCGCGGCTAAAGAAAATCATGGGGGTTCTTCAAAATTTTGTCGTATTTGAAGGCGGAGACGGCAGCGGCACCAGTACGCAGCTTGGTATACTCAAACAGCGGTTCGCCGGCGGCGGGCCGGGGGCGCTGCCGCCGTTAGTCGCTACATTTGAGCCTACCGGCGGTCCGGTAGGACATTTTCTGCGTTCGGCGCTGCGCGGCGATATACAATTACTCGGCGAAACAATGGCCCGTTTGTTCTCGGCGGACCGCGCAGAACATCTGTACAAAGAGGACGGCGTGGTACAGCTTGCAAAACGAGGCAGTCTTGTTGTATGCGACCGCTACACGCTTTCTTCACGGGTGTACCAAGGAATTGAATGCGGCGATGAACTTCCGGTGATTCTGAATAAAGATTTTCCCGCGCCGGAGTTGCTTTTATACTTTGATGTGGATCCGATTATAGCCTTTGAACGTTGCAAACAGCGTTCCCAAAGAGACATCTACGAGCGGCTGAACTTCCAAATACAAGTTCGCGGACGCTACCGCAGTCTTTTGGATTCATGCCGCGCCGAGGGCAGCTGTGTAGTTGAAATCGACGCGTCCGCCGCGATAGATTCTGTAGCGCAGGTGGTTTGGCGAAACATCAGTCAATTGCCGATAATGAAAGGGTGTACTGGTCAATAAACTATAAACGCGCTCTTGCCGCCTGCTTAGGGGTGCTTTTTTTGCTTGCAAACACCGCGCCGCTTGACGCATATATTGTCAGGTACAAGGAGCAGTTTTACCGTCTTTACCATTTGCACTACA
>JAIRZA010000205.1 GCA_031267475.1 Spirochaetaceae bacterium
AATTAGGGTAAATCCAATAAATATTATATGCTAAATATTTATTGGAAATTTGTATTGAAGACTAAAAAACCATTATCAACCGAGGCTGTTCCAAAACTTCAGTTTTTGGGGAGACAAGCAAAGCTTGTCCAGCAACTTATGAAACCGCAGTTTTGTCGTCATCATGACGCGCCCATAGGGCGAAAAACTGCAAGAGCCTGTTACAAAATAACCGGTTTTGGAACAGGCTCGGATAATACGCGCTTAAATTATTTTTCCAACTCTCCCGGCTCTTCCAACTCCTCCAGCAAAAAATACGCGGATATTACCCTGACTGTTGACATTCACCTCCAGCATTACATCGAAGGGCTAATCGCGGCGAATATAGAGCGCTACCATGCGGCGCGTTTGAATCAGGGCGCGGCGATTGTGATAGACAACGCGGACGGCGCTGTGCTGGCTTGGGTGGGCAGCGCGGGTTTTGACAGCGAAAACGGCGGGCAGATAGACGGGGCTCTGGCGCTTAATCAGCCCGGCAGCAGCATGAAGCCTTTCCTGTACGCGCTTGCCCTTGAACGCGGCTTCAAACCCAACACAACGCTCGCCGATATTCCGGTAAGTTTTGGCGGCGGCGAGGTTTATATACCGCAGAATTTCAACAACCGCTTCAACGGACCGGTTCTGCTGCGGCAGGCGCTTGCGTCAAGTTTGAATATTCCGGCGGTAGAACTTTTATACCGTTTGAGCGTCAAAGATTACAGTGATTTCTTGGCCGCGCTGGGATTCGACAGCCTTAGCGGGGAGGCGGCCGCCAACGCCGGACTTGGACTTGCGCTGGGTAACGCGCCGGTTTCTCTCGTTGAATTAGCCCGCGCCTTTAGCGTATTCCCTAACGACGGGAATCTTACACGCCTTCACTACACTAGGGGCTCTTTTCCCGCGTCAGCCAAGGCTGACGCGGGAAAAGAGCGTGTGCTTTCGCAGGATACGGCGCGTATCATCTGCTCGTTTTTGTCGGATAAGGACGCGCGTTATCTTGCTTTTGGACAGGCGCGAAACTTTAACGCGGATTTTCCGCTGATTGTGAAGACGGGAACCGCGAATCAGTACCAAAGCATAGTCGCGCTTGCCGCCTCGCGCCGCTTTACCGGAGCGGTGTGGATGGGTAATTTTTCCGGCGAAACTGTGATGGGCAAAACAGGCAGTTCCATACCAGCCGCCATTGTCCGGGACAGCCTTGTATTCCTGCACACAAACTTCGAGGAAACCGGCGGTCTTAATTTTGACGAGCCTGAGTCATTTGTCAAAATCCCTGTCTGCGCGGTCTCCGGCCTCGCCCCGGCGGAAGCCTGCTCGTCCGTGCTTTACGAATACGCCCGCGAGCCGCCGGGAATATGCACGTGGCACAGAATGGAAAATGGAACGCCGGTTACAAGCTACCCCGCCGAGTATCAAAGCTGGCTTCTCGCTTCTAGGCGCGAGGGCGCGGCGGAACATTCAGGCGGCGAACTTCTAATTGTTACGCCGCGTGATAACTTCGTGTTTTTTGCCGCCGGAGACCCAAATCAGGCCGTCCCTGTCGAGGTAAGCGGCGGCGCTTTTGATGAACTGCGCGTCTTCTATGACGGCGAAGAGCGCGTTGTGCGCCGCCCGTTCAAGTTTTTTCTGCCGCTGGAGAAAGGAACGCATACCCTTAGCGCGCGCTGCGGCGATGAAATCCGCCGGGTAAGATTTACGGTGGAATAATCCGCCCCAGCCCGCCGCCCTGCTTATCAAGCGTCTGTTTGAGTCGGGATAGTCGCGTCTTTTATTTTTTGTTTACTTTTATTATTATAAAGCGAATGATGATACCCTATTTTCCAGATTTTGCGCCAGTTTCGCTCGACTTTAAGGATTCGCTGCATAAAGCCTTACTACAAGCGAAAGACGGTGTCTCTGAGTTTACTTTTGCGAACCTTTATCTGTTTCGCCGCCGTTATAACTATAAAGTTTCACAAGAAATGGACGGCAACATATTGATTTCCGGCGAGCGGGACGGCAAAAAATTCTTTGCCGCGCCGCTTGCCATGCCAAGCGAGCCCGTTTTACAAGCGCTTTTTGACGAATGCGACTACTGGAAAGGCATTTCCGATTCTGTTTTGGAAAACAAACACCATTTTCTTGAAAAGCTGGGCATAAGCATCGCCGAAGACCGTGATAATTTCGATTATTTATACAATACAAGCGATTTGGCGCTGCTTTCCGGCAAGAAATTTCATAAAAAACGTAATTTGGTGAACGCCTTTTTGCTTTCGTACCCCGATCATGACGAAAAACCGTTTTCGGAAGAATATTTATCGCAGGCGTTGGCGATACTCGAACGCTGGCGGCAGGACAAGGGCGGCGACGGCGATTATATAGCAGCGCGGGAAGCGCTCGAACTTTCGTCTGAAATAAAACTGGAAGGCATGATTTTTTTTGTAAATAAACACCCCGCAGGCTACTGCCTAGGCGAATACGTCGCCGGCGGCTCCATGTTCGCCGTTCATTTTGAAAAGTGCATTGACGAATACAAGGGCGTTTACCAAGCGGTGAATCAATTTTTCGCCGCAAGTCTGCCGCCGGAATGTATCTACATCAACCGTGAACAAGATTTAGGCGACGAGGGGCTGCGTCAGGCTAAAATGACATACCGTCCCTGCGGATTCGTAAAAAAATATATCGGCGTTAAATCTAAAATCTAGGGAAGCGATGGTTTAACGCGCTTTGCGCGCTTTTCCACCTCATTGAAATCGCCGGATACCGAAAAAGCCCTATTGACTTTTTTTTTTTACTGCTATAGGCTATAGGACATTGGGGGCGTAGCGAAGCTGGTTATCGCGCTGGCCTGTCACGCCGGAGACCGCGGGTTCGAGTCCCGTCGCTCCCGAAACCACTCCGCAGGGCGCTCGCAACGCGCCTTGCGTAAAGCCTGTAACTCCATTCCCTGGTTGTGTAATGGTAGCACCGCAGACTCTGGATCTGCTCGTGGGGGTTCAAATCCTCCCTAGGGAAAGTATAAGGCATTAATAAATGAGATACTTCTTTTTATTCACCGCATTTCTTTTGACCGCCGTAACCTTTTTATATCCGCAAAATCTGCGCTCGCGTAATTCGGATTTTGTTATTTTCACAGAAACATTTGATACCGGCTCCGGATTCGACAAGAACAAACTATGGCAAGGGAATGTGGAAATAACGGACGCGCAGGCGGAAATAAACAAAAACGACTTAAAGTATTTCGAAAATGATACAAAATTTATCAAATTGAACGCCGCGCAAAAAGGAACGTCCGTTTTAACTCTTTCTGAAATTACCGTCCCGCTTGATTCCGTAATAAGTTTCCGGTACAAGACTGAAATTATTGGAAGAGCCGGACAAACGTTCAAAGTATATTTAGACGACAAGCAGGCGGCGTCTTTTGAGGGAGTAGACGGCTCATGGCTAAAAGCGACAATCCCTCTGCCCGCCGGCAGCCACAGCGTAAGATTCGAAGCGCAAAACGTCAGGGGCGCGACCGTTACAAACGGCTACAACGCGGTTTACCTTGACGACGTGATAATTGTACAGGACAGCGGGGTGGAGCTTTTACTGTTCCCGCGCGGCAGGCAAGACACATTTGTAGGCGCGGCGGGCTTGCATCGCATACGCTTTACAACAAAAACACTTCGCGCGGACGACAGCGAGCGTGACGACAACAAGAAAGTCGTATTTTCCGCCAGCGGCGGCACAATAGACAGCAACGGCTTTTGGACGCCTCCGGGCGAAGGGACTTTTACCGTAAGCGCTGTTTTAGGCGATCTTAAAGCCGTAAGCAGCCTCATTACCGTTCATCCGGCGGACTACCTAAAAAAAGCCTTTACTTACGCCGGAACAGGAAAAACTTATCACGGGTATATCGACAAAAAAGATTCCGCCCTCAAAGCGGAAACAAGGGAAAGCCTTAAAATAACAAGCCCTGAGTACGCCGCTTTTGAGGCTGACGGCTTTTTTCTGTTAGAAGGGACTGTCAATAAGCCAAGGAGCCAAAATCACGCCCGTGTTGTTGTAACAAAACAAAATACAAAGCTGGAAACATGGTATATTATTAAAAACAATTTTAGCCAGAGGATATGGCTGCCATTTGGAGCGGGCGAATATACAATAAAAATATACCCGTTTGACAGCGCAACTATCACAAGGCCGCCTAAAGGGGACGGCGCTTTAACCGGCGGCTCATACAGCGAAGAGCCGGTCGTATTAACTGTTCTTAACAGACGCGATGAAAAATTTGTTGACGGAGACGCTCGCTGGATATACCCGTCGTTCTATGTTCAGAGCGATGATTTTGTTGTTACCAATTTACTCAACAACATAACTTTCGGAGAAACAAGCGGCTTCGAAAAGACTCGCGCGATTCATGACTATATAGTGTCAAAACTTTCTTATGACAGCGCGTCATTCAGCAACCGCTCGCGTTCCAGAAAAATGGACGCGGTCTCGGTCATAGAAAACAGCGTCGCCGTATGCGAAGGCTACGCGAATCTTTCAGCCGCGCTGCTTCGGGCGGCGGGCATACCGGTAAAAGTTGTCGCGGCAAATTCAATAAGACACGCATGGAACAATGTCTATATAGACGGCGCGTGGAAATTTTACGACGCGACTTGGGACGATCCGGTTCCTGACCGCGGACCCGGAGTCGTAGATTATAAGTATTTCATGCTGGATTCACTTTCCGGCGGCGATAACCGCCATCGCGGCGCGGGAGCCGCTTTGATAGGCGATGCCGGATAAAAGCGCCTACGCGCAAAAAAACTGAACCGATTCCAACAA
>JAIRZA010000225.1 GCA_031267475.1 Spirochaetaceae bacterium
ATTACAACAATTTTTTGGCAGGCGCTGGAGATGTTCGGGGCGTCGCCAAGCGCGAGCATGACGGCGGCCGCGTCTCCGGCAAGCTCCGCGTCGCTTATTTCAGGTATAAGCAGCACACAGCCGCAGGCGCGCGCTTTCAGCCTATTCCACGCCGGACTCTTTGACTGCCCGCCGGAATGACGCATCTCGCTCACAGGGTAGCCCGCCTCGCGCAAAGTTTCGAGCGCCCGCCGGACGCCGTCTACAATTTCTTGCAGCACAGGATGAATCGACGACCCAGAGTCAATCATACGCCGCAGCATCACTTCGTAAGGAACATCCTGTTGGCCGCTTTCCAGCCGGTAACGATCAAAAATACTGCCCGATTCCGGCAGCACAACACTCACATTCCACAAACCCTCAATCGCGTGAGGCAAAACACGCAGAGAACGCGCCGCGGCTGCGTCAGGCTTGGCGCTTACACACACATTGATTCCCTCGGAACTGCCGGCGCGGTCGCAGACAAGCCCGGGCGCAATCGCTCCGGAGCCAAGAAGCGCCATGATGAAATCCGGTCCGCCCGCGATTACCGGTATACCCGCGCTAAGCCCGCTGTTCCGCGCCGCTTCAACAGAAACATGGCCAATTATTGAGCCTAGCGGCGCGAAAGCGGGGAATTTCCGGCTGTCGAGCGAAAAAGCGGCGCACTGATTATCGTCATAATAGTACGGCCGGTAGTATGAAGTAGGCAAAACGGTTACAGGCTCCGCGCCCAACCTTGCGGAAAGCCACTCTTGGCAAGAAAGAAAAAGGCTGGTTTTGGCGTACAACTCCGGATTATTTTGGCGAAAGTAGGCGGCATGAGGCAGAAAAAAACTCGTTTTCGCCGCCGCCGGCAGTGTTTCCGGTGTAAAACTTGGCGAAAACCAATGCAACGGCGGCAATGGATCCCAGCCGGCCTTACCCCCGCCTTTAACCGGCACTAGCGTAGGACCGTTTCCAGAGATGCAGAGCGCCTCGACACGCGCGCGCGGCGACTCCGCCAGTAAATCCGCAAGCAAAGTTTTAACAGCGCGGTAAAACGCCCCCTCCCACATGAGCGCGTCGTTAGCGGCCGCCCCCGCGCAGTACACCTCTCGCGTAAAAGCGGTCAGCCTTCCCGCCGCCGCCGTTTCTATGTTGATGAACGCGGCTTTTAGGGATGTTGTACCAATGTCGGCGCAAAGAACAACACGACTCGTCGTATTATCTCTCATATCGAAAAAAAGCCGCCGCCCTGAATCGTATTAAAGCCGGTTCAGAACGCGCCGGATAAATGTGAAAAATAACTTTTGTCCCTAGCAGCATCCGGCTTATATCTTTTTTGTGAACGATTTAACTATGACATCGCGGTTATCCAGAATTGATGATATTGACAACCCTTGATGAATCCGCGATATTATTTGAGCGAAAAGTTTCGTAACATCTACACTCAAATACCATTCACGCGCTAGTAAATCTTCATGGTACACGGCGTTTGTGCCGATTATCCGGTAAAACAATCCCGCTTGATACGCCTTGTCAAAGAATTCTATCGCCTTGCCGGAGAAAAGCGGCAGGCTTATGGCGCATAAAACCTTTTTAGCGCCCTGCTCCTTCAAAAATTCCATGGCTTTTAGCAATGTTCCGCCTGTTCCAAGCATATCATCCGCCATGAAAACTATTTTATCTTTGACATTCCCCAAAAGTTTTATATCGGCGATGTTGTTATCCATTGCGTCTTTCGTTACCCGCGAATAATCCCGCTCCTTGTAAATCAAGGCCAGCGGTTTTTTTAAGGCCGTAGCGTAGAATTTGTTGCGGTCAATCGAGCCGGTATCCGGCGCGGCTACGACAAAATCTTCGCTATCCAGCGAAACGATATGAGAGAGCTTGCGGATAATTTGATAGCTTGCGTGAAGGTTCTCCAGCCTCATGCGGCAAAAAGAATTCCCTATATCCCGCGAATGAATATCAAGCGTAATGAGACAGTTAGCGCCCAAAGACTCAAAAATTCTGCCTATGCGGTTTGCGGTAACCCCTTCCCGGCCTTTACGCTTATGCTGGCGGGCGTATGGGTAAGTAGGAACCACCACCGTAACACTATGCGCCCCCGCCTGTCTAACCGCGTCTACCGTAACATACGCCACCATAAGATGGTCGTTTACAGTAAGCTCTTTCGTCAAAGTGCCGTCGTTGAATTTAAGAGGATAATGATTTTCAACATCCTGTATTATGAATATATTTTTACCGCGTATAGACTTGAGTATCTCGGCTTTAAATTCGCCGTTTGGGAACATGGTAAAACGCGCTGGCGCTTTGAATTGAGGGGCGTGGAGCTGCGTATCCGGACAGCGCGGATGCGTATCCGCGTCCGTAATTTCGCCATCCTCATCCTGCTCATGCGGATTCATGCCTATAGTTGTGATTTCGTTTATAAAATCAATGCGCTTTATGACATCTTCGGGGTCTGTTTTGAACCGGCGCGACATATCTTCAACTGTCGCGTTAAAAGCGTTATGATATTGCTTTTCTAGGTGAGCTATTACCTGATTTGCGAAGGACTCTCCGCCCGGACAGGCAACTATCGCAAGATTTGCGGGATTTGAATAATACATACCGCCATTCTACACCAAGCATTCTTAATATGACAATGGACTTGCTCAA
>JAIRZA010000032.1 GCA_031267475.1 Spirochaetaceae bacterium
GACAAGCAAAGCTTGTCCAGCAACTTATGAAAACCGCAGTTTTGTCGTCATCATGACGCGCCCATAGGGCGAAAAACTGCAAGAGCTTGTTACAAAATAACCGATTTTGGAACAGGCTCGGTTTAATTAACGGCAGCCATTAACAGATATTTTTGACTGCCGGCGACAGCGGCTGCTTTCCATACAGACATCGTATTATGGCAGACCTTCCGCGCGCATAAGATCTTCCCACCACGAACCGTCGCTTAAATCCTTGTCAATTTGCATGAAAAGGATGCCGTTGCCGTCCTGCGTTGGGTAAAGGGTATTCTGGATATTGATGTACGGCAGACTCACGCCGGGTATGCTCGTGTCCGTGATGCCGGCGCGTGTTAATGTTTGAGGATCGCGCTCCAAAGCGTCCCATACGCGGGCGGACTCTGTGAATTCGCCAAGCGCCTCGGCGCGGTATGACGATCTGCCCGTGTTGTTGGCGAGAGCGTTGTATGTAACGCCTAGATTATTTCTGGCGACCATTATGCGCTCGGCAATTTCGCGGTGTTCAGGGCGCTCGTTCGGAAGCAGCATTGGAAACCGGTTGCGTTCATTTTCAAGTAAACTGACAAGACGCTTCAAGTAGCCTTCGGCGGCAAAATAATCCGACCTCATGTACGAGGCCGCCCCGAGCGCGTTCAACAAGCGGCGATTATACGGCGTTTCCATTGAAACGTTAAAGAAATAATTCATCGCGGGAGCGTATTCGCCAAGCCGGTAATAGGCGGATCCCATCCTGTACTGCATTTCGGGCGGGGACCACCCGTTTTCTTCCGCGCTCAAATAAAACTCCACGGCTTCCCGCATATCGCCGGACTTTGCGAAATAAGCAAGATCGCCCAGATAAGCGTACAATTCCCCAAACTTAGGCGACCGCTGCACCACACGGCGTTCAACCGCGTCTTCCATGATGTTTACGCCTTTGGCAAGAGCTTCTTCGGCGGGAATGAATTCACGGCCGGCTATCATCAATCGCGCAAGACGGCGCTGAGTATCCACGCGGTAGCCTACACGCTTGGGCGATTCGACGCGGGCTGTGTCAAAGGCGCTGGCGGCGGTTTCCAGCATCTGGCGTTCTTCCGGCGTAGCGCCGTAGCTGTTGTAGTAACGCGCAAGGTGGTAATGAACCTCTGGAAGAGAAAAATCTTGTTTAGCCGCCCTTATAAGCACATTCCTTACATTTTCAATACTCTCAATATGTTCATCCGGTACGCCTTTTACCGGCTCGAAACGTTTATCCAGCAGGTATCCGCCCAATTCCGCAAGAGACGACGCGGAAATTTTACTTTTGGGGCGGCTCATGAAATGATTTTGCAATGGAATAACCTCGCCCAGCTTGTCTGTGCGGATAAAATAGAGCATCATCCGCTCCATAATTGGATCGGTTTGACCATAAGCCGCCAAAAGTTTAGCGTAGGCAAGCCTTGCCTCCTCGTAGCGTGAAGGCTCGTACTCGCCCCAAGCAAGGTTTATATCGCCAAGAACTAAAAGCCCCTCGCTGTCGTCCGGTTTGTAGTCCAATATATTCGCGCGGATAAGGCGATCCGCTTTTTCATAGTTGCGCAAATAGTCAGTCTCCATCGCGGCGTAGTCCAGAGTTCCCTTTTTGTCGAGTGGATAATGAAACAATAGCTCGTCATACTTTTCTTCCGCGTACAAATACTGCTTTTCATCGCGGAAAAGTTCGGCGTAACGGTAAAACCAGTTTTTGTCGGAGTGTATCTTAAAGGCATCCTCAAAACGCCGGTTGCCCTGCACATAATCGCCATTTTCTATATGCTCGTAGCCGTTCTTGTATATCAGATAGGCGCGGACGGGCTTATAGATGAATTCATAGCTAAGATATGTAACTGACGCGGCAAGCGCGGCGATAACCAAAGAAAGGCGAATAATCGGGAAGAATTTATGAAGAAATATATATATAAAGCTGGACTGCTCCGCCTCAAGTTCCTCTCCGGTTTTATACCCCTTAGGAAGAGGCACCTTCTTTTTTAGGATTTTTCCCGCAAGCGCGGCGGCTTCACGGGCGTTCCCGCCTTTGACAAGAAGGTTTATAAACTGGGAGAGCAATGCCGGCTCAACAATTTCCTCAGATATAATTTTTTCGCAGACAATTCTTAAATTCAGCGGATAGGACGCGATGGTGTCTAAAAGCTGTTGAAGCTGCTGTTTCGTAAGACTGATAGCCTCCGCGGTCTTTTTTGATTTTTCGTCTAAAGTCTCCGCCGCCGGCGCGGGCGTTTTAACGGAGTCGATTGGCGCTAGAAAGTCTTCAAGCTCCGGCAAGTCGCCCAACTGACTGCCGTTGTCATCGTTCTTAACACCGGGAGTTTCATCGCCGTCGTTTTCAGCAGTCGGAACACCGGCGGAATCCGCCGCGGGCGCTTCTTCGGACGGTAAATCTTCGGGCGGCACATCCGGGAAAAGGGAAGCCTTCTCTTCATCAGATATTTCAGATACAGAGGGAACATCATCGTCCGCCACCACCGGCGTTGGCGCGCCCGCCGCCGGCGGCGCGTTGGACGGCTCGCTGCTTGGCTCGTTAATTGGCGCGCCGTCCGGCGTGTTGTCGTCATTAAAAAGATCGTCAGGCGCTGTAAAGGCTTCTTCCGCTGTTTCCGGCGGCGCGTCCTCGTTATCAAAATTTTTGAGCAGTTGCCCAAGATCCAAATCATCGTCGTCGTCCGCCGCCCCGTCTTCCGCGGTTTCTTCTGTCTGAGGAGTTAAATCCGTACCGGCGCTCTCATCACCGGAAGCAGGGGTATCCATATCCGGCGGAGGGGGCAGTTCGTCAACCGGTTTGACATCAGTTATAAGGTCGCTTAGACCTTCAAAAAGATTGTCAATAACGCCGTCGTCGTCATCGGCGGCTGTTTCGGCGGGCTGTCCGCCGCCGGGGTCATCCTCTCCGGCGGGAGCGCGGGCTGGCGGAATGTCCGCGTCTTCCCCGCCGGCGGGCTTGCGGGCGGACGCCGGCGGGCTGCCGGAGTCATCCTCTCCGGCGGTGGCGCGGGCTGGCGGGATGTCCGCGGCTTCCCCGCCGGCGGGCTTGCGGGCGGACGCCGGCGGGCCGCCGGAGTCATCCTCTCCGGCGGTGGCGCGGGCTGGCGGGGTGTCCGCGTCTTCCTCACCGTAGACATCCTCGTCGTCCTCCGGCGGCGCGGCTTCAACCGGAGCGCGGCGCGGTGCAGGCTCCTTGCTTGGCAGCTCATATTCGGACGGAGTCAGCCCCGCGGCTTCCAGCAGATCGTTTTCATGGCCTATATCGCCAAAGAGATCTTTTAACTGTTTAAGTTCTTGTAATGAAGGCATATCTTTAGATTTTTGAGCGTCAACCGATATTAAATTAAGATGAAAGCTCTGAGTTTTTTTACACTCCTTCTATTGATTATCGGTAATTCAAACGCAGTGGACTTAGAATCATACGAGTTTATTGATAAGTTGTTAAGTATCACGTCTCCGCAGGAGCCGCAAGTCTTTGAAGACTCCGTAATTTTTACCGCCAGTTCCGCCTATAAGAAAGTGGGGATTGCGTTTTCGCATGAAGGCTTCGCCAAGATTTATCCATTCAAAAAATTGCTTGTGCCGATAGACGACGCTCCTTATTTTGACGAAAAAAGCAACAAGGAGGTCGAAAGACTGCGGGATTCCGGATTATTATTTTTTGTATACACAGTTCCGCAATCGCTGAAAGGCATTGAATACCGGCTTGTTTTTGACGGTCTCTGGTCAAGCGACCCGTACAATCCGTTTCGAAAATTCAATGTTAATACGGGAATAGAACATTCTATAGCGCCGGTGCCCGCGCGTCCGGAGCTCGCGCAAAATGACGACGAACCGTTTGACGGTGTTGTTTTTAGTTACCGTTCAGAAAGCAGCGGCGAACATATCACTGTGGCTGGTGATTTTAACAGCTGGGATCCGTTCATGTACGAATTAAAAGAAACACGGCGCGGTTTGTATACGCTCGCCGTTCCGCTGCCTCCGGGAACTTGGCGCTATATCTATTACCGCAACGGTCAAAAATTAATTAATTATTCAAATACCAGCCGCGAATACGCGAAAGACGGCTCCGCCGTAAATGTCGCGGTAGTCAACTGAGCCCCCCCCCCCCCCTCCCACCCCAAAAAAACGTCTTCATTCAGGGAGCGCAAAGGCGGGGCGACGGGGTGTCATATCCATTCCGATATTTCTTGTTTGGAAACATCCCATTCCAAACCGTCAGACGCCGCGCCAAGATTACAATAGCGGCAAAACGGAATGGGATTATGCAGGAAATCCATTATTTCACTCTTGTCCGCCGCCTTGTAAATGTCGATGTAGTCCTTTTCTGTAACGCGCAGATCCTTGCCAAAATATTTATTAAAAAATTGTATATGCGCGCTTGCCGGACATATATATATCCTGCCGTTGCGCAAAGTAACGCAGCCGCCGGAGTCCGCCGCGCCGCACATTGCAAAGTTAGCTTCGGCGTTTTGAGCGCCGTCTAAATCAAGCGGCGTTTTGTACATACCGGTCTCTTTTGGCACGGTATAAGCCATGCAAACATTGTATTTTTTGCGCTTAGCTTGTATTTCCTTGGCGTGGATATTGACGGGATAATCGCTTATTTCTATATAAATCTTGTATTTATTACAGGCAGCCCAGAATTCGTCCGGCTGCTTGGAAAGCAACGCGCCGTTTGTGGTCAATTGAATGACTGTTGTTCTAAAATATTTCCTGGCGATTTCAAAAAAAGAAACCAGTTTTGGATGAAGCAAGGGTTCGCCGCCAAGCAGTTTTATGACGGTAAGTTTGCCCGCGATTTTTGAAAGCCGCGCACAGTCTTTTTCAAACGCCGCCGGGTCAAGAAATTCTTCATCCGCGAGCGGCGAAAAATGATTACAGCCTTTGCAATTCAAGTTGCAATGTTCAGTTATATGAACCTCAATTTGAAAATATTTTTTTGAATTGCGCAAGGATGTTGTTTTATACCCCAAATAAAAACGGCGCAGCGCGTTACGCGC
>JAIRZA010000050.1 GCA_031267475.1 Spirochaetaceae bacterium
GAGCCCGGAAGCAAAAAAAATTGACAAACACAGGTTTTTGATTTATTGTTATAGATACTTGGTCAGGAACACGGTTAGTTGTTGACCAAGATATAGGATTGTTACTGATACAATCAGGCATTACCTTATTCCCAAAAAGTTTTCGATGGCCGAGGTGAACAAAGGGAAATGTAGTGACTAGTATTCGTAAATGTAATAACAACATTATCTTTGCCGAAAACAATGGGCAGCAAGTCATAGCCCTAGGAAAAGGACTCGGCTTTAACCTGCATCCAGGGGACGAAGTAGAAATGTCCCTTGTCGAAAAAGTATTCGTCCCGCAGGAAACAATCCAGCTAAACCGTTTTTCTGAAATCCTCGCCGATCTGCCATACGAATATGTAATCTTATCCAGCAAAATTGTAGACCTTGGCAAGGCGCGTTTAGGACAGGCGCTCAATCAAAGCATAGTCATCGCGCTTGCCGACCACCTTAGCTTCGCCGCCCGCCGGCTGCGCGACAAGCTGGATATTCCCATGCCGCTGGAATGGGATATTAAACACATATATCCGGCGGAGTTTGCCATAGGCGAGGAAGCGCTCAACATAATAAAAACCGAAACAGGAATTGACTTTCCCCGCACAGAGGCCGCGGCAATCACGCTGCACTTTATAAACGCCGAATCCGACCTTGCGGATATGCCGAACACAATCAAAACGTCAAATATAATCCAAAAATCCGTAAACATCGTAGAAGCGCACTATAAAACCGTAATTGACGAACACACCTTTGATTTCAGCGGATTCATCGCGCTGCTGCGGAACACCGTCATGCGCTTTATGTACCAAAATAAAGAAAAACACATTCAGGAAGACATGGTGCTATACGAACTACTGCGCAAACGCTACAGCCGCGCGTTTGACTGCGCCGAAAAAGTCGCTTTATTTATCGAAAAAGAGCACGGCTGGCAACTCACAAACAATGATATTTCGTTTTTGACACTTTATATCGACAGAATTACCGCGAACAGCGATTCTGATAAAACCAAGCAGGAGGATTAATTGTGGCTAAAGATTTTGTAAAAACGGCTCAGGGAGTTTTAAGCAGCGTCGGGGGGAAAGATAACATCAAAAGCCTTGTACACTGCGCGACACGACTCAGGTTCACACTGTTGGACCAAACAAAAGCCGACGATGAGGCGGTGAAAAGCACCGCCGGGGTTGTCAGCGTGGTAAAAGCGGGCGGATTGTATCAAGTAGTTATCGGCAACGATGTCCATGAAGTGTTTGTCGAGCTTGAAAAACTCGGCGCTCCCGCCGGCGGCGCGTCCGCTTCCAGCGGGGGGGGGGGGGGCGAGAAGCAATCTATCGGCGATATGCTGATAGGCACTATCAGCGGAGTATTCACGCCCATACTACCCGGCTTGATGGGCATAGGCATCATCAAAGGACTCCTCGCCATATTCTCGGTATGCTTCCCGGAATGGGCTGCGTCCGGCGATATGTCGTACACGATTATGCACACCGCAGGCGATGCGCTGATGTACTTCTTTCCAATCTTTGTCGCGTACACCGCCTCGCAGCGTTTTGGACTGGACCCAATAGTCGGCATGATTATCGGCGCGGCGCTGGTATACCCGTCCATAGTCGAAAGATACCCGTTTGGACCGTGGGGCGTGAACGAATTTTTCGGCGTGAACATCCTTGTCATGATGCGGTACAGCGGCACCGTGCTACCGTCAATTTTCGCCGTGTACGGGGCAAGCAAGCTATACAAACAATTACGCAAAACACTGCCTTCGGCAATCAAGAACTTCATCGCGCCTTTTGCGACAATACTCATAACGGTACCCCTAATGTTCCTAATCGTAGGCCCGATATTCGGCGCGGTAGGCGTTGGAATTCAACTTGGCGTGCAGGGAATAGTAAGCATTAAATTTATCGGACCCGTAATAATCGGACTCATCCTCGGCGCGTTTTGGCAGGTGCTCGTTATTTTCGGACTGCACTGGGCGGTAATACCAATAGCCATTCAGGAAGCGTCCGTCCCCAACGCGCTTTTTGGCGGACACGGCGTTACCCTGCTTTTGGCGTACATACAAGTAGCGGTAATCGCTCAGGTAGGCGCGGTTTTCGCAATGGCGGCGCGGATAAAAAACAGCGAGCGACGGTCCGCGGCCATAGCCGCGGGCATAGGCGGCATATTCGGAATTACAGAGCCCATCATTTACGGCTTTACCCTGCCAAAAAGAAGCCCCTTCATGCTCGCCTGCGTCGCGGGCGCGGTATCCGGCGGACTGGCCGGACTCTTTGGCAGCTTCAATGCCGATGGATACGGGATGGCCATGCAGATGGGAGCTATGGGCGTGTTCGCGTATCCCAGCTACCTGCTTCCAGGGTTCGCCGGCTCCACGATGAATCTTGTCATCATCCTGTTGATGAGCGCGTTATCGATAATAGGCGCGTTTTTGATGGTGTATTTCTCGTATAAACCGGATGCGGCGGAGCTAAAAAACGAGGACGCGGCGCGTATAGACACGTCAAAAGTGGATACGGCAAAGGCAAAAAAGATTTACGCGCCGGTAAAAGGCCGCGTAATGGACATTAAGCAGTCCGCAGACGCGGCGCACCAGCAGGAGGCGCTTGGCAAAGGCGTATGTTTTATGCCTCTGGGCGGAAAGATTTACGCTCCGGTCGACGGCGTGGTTGACATGGTGTTCGACACAAAACACGCGGTAAACATCGTTTCCAACGACGGCGTAGAACTGCTCATACACTGCGGAATCGACACGGTAAAACTAGGCGGCAAAGGCTTCACCGTACACGTGAAAGAAGGCGACAAAGTCAACGCCGGACAACTGCTTTTCGAGTACGACAAAGACATAATAGCCCGCGCCGGTTACAGCCTTGAAACACAACTAGCCGTCTGCAACACAGATAACTATAAGCGGATAACACAGGCCAAAGCAGGTGAAACGGCGGTCGGCGATATTGTACTGTATATTGAGTGAAAGGCGGCGATTTCAAAATCGAATCCTTTAACAAGAGCTTGAAACCGCAAAACGCGGCGCATTAATGCGCCGCGTTTTGCAAGTCCAATACCGGCTATACAGAGCCGGTAAAACTTTACGTAACCACAGGGCTTTCCACAAAACTTCAGTTTTGGGGAAAGCCGCCATAAGGAGAAAAAAATGGCGTTTCCAAAAAATTTTTTATGGGGCGGCGCGATTGCCGCTCATCAGGCGGAGGGCGCGTATCTCGAAGGCGGGAAGGGACTCGCGACGTGCGACGTGATCCACGGCGGAAAAGACCGGTGGGCGGAGATATCCAATCCGGCGGCGATTCGCGCAAATATCGAAAATCCGCAAGGCTATTTCCCGGAACACACGGCGTCTGATTTTTACCACCATTATAAAGAGGATATAGCTCTTTTTGCCGAAATGGGTTTCAAGACATTCCGGCTGTCTATCGCGTGGGCGCGAATCTTCCCAAACGGCGATGACGCTGCGCCGAATGAAGAAGGTCTCGCCTTTTACGATTCCGTTTTTGACGAGTGCCTCAAGTACGGCATTGAGCCTTTAGTAACGCTTTCCCACTGGGAAATGGCGATAAATCTGACGCTAAAACACAACGGCTGGTCAAGCCGCGAACTAATTCCGCTTTTCGAGCGTTATGCAAAAACAGTGTTTGCCCGTTACAAGGACAAAGTCAAATACTGGCTTACATTTAACGAGATTAACATGACGTTTCACGCGCCTTTTCTGGGCTCCGGCGTACTGATTGACCAGCAGCAAGACCACGAAGCGCTCTGTTTCCTCGCCTGCCATAACCAGCTTGTAGCAAGCGCCCTCGCGGTAAAAGCCTGCCACGAAATGCTGCCCGGCGCAAAAATCGGCAGCATGGCAGCCACAATGACAGCCTATCCGTATAGCTCACGCCCGGAAGACACATGGGAAAAAATGAAACTGGAGCGAAAAAACTATTGCCTCACGGACGTGCAGGCGCGTGGTGTTTATCCCGCGTGGTTAAAAAAATATCTTGCGCGGAAAGGCATCGTCTTGAACATAACCGCGGAGGATGAAAAAATTCTGCGCGAAAACACCGTGGATTTTGTATCCTTTAGTTACTATTCAACAAGCGCCGTTTCAACAGACCCCGCAGTCGCGGAAAATAAAGGCAGCGGCAACCTTTTTGGCGGTATCAAAAACCCTCACCTCAAATCTTCGGAATGGGGCTGGCAGATAGACCCGCTGGGGTTGAGGATCACGCTCAATTTTCTGTACGACCGCTACCAAAAGCCGCTGTTTATCGTGGAAAACGGACTCGGCGCAAAAGACACGCTCACGCCGGACGGCGCTATTAATGACGACTACCGCATCGAATATCTGCGGGAACACATCAAGGCGGTAAAGCAGGCGATAGAAAAGGACGGCGTGGAGATATGGGGCTATACCACATGGGGCTGCCTCGACATCATCAGCGCCTCTAATGGAGAAATTTCAAAGCGCTATGGATTTATCTATGTTGACAAAGACGACGAAGGCAATGGGACGTTGAATCGTTCCCGTAAAAAAAGTTTTTTCTGGTACAAGGACATTATCACGAGCAACGGTGAAAATTTGTAAAAGCAGGGTTGTTGCAATCTCAAATATTTAGGAGTTACTATGAAAATAAAAATTTTAACTGCTTGTATGGTTATTTTGTGCGCCGCAAATAGTTTTGCCGGGGCGAAGTCCGAAAAATCAAACGCGCTCACGATTTATATTGCGCGGCACGGGCAGACTGTATTCAACCTAATGGATAGGGTACAGGGGATTTCTGATGCTGTTCTGACTGAAAAAGGTGTTGCTGGCGCGGTTAATATGGGAAAAGGGCTTAGGGATGTTCCGTTTACAGCCGTATATTCCAGCGACCTTGGACGCGCCAGGGAGACAGCCCGTCTAGCGATGGAACAGAACCGCGCGACAAAAAAATGGCTTGTCAACGAAAAAACTGAACTCCGCGAAGTGAGTTTTGGCATTTTTGAGGGGGATCCTAACTGGATGATGTACGCCGCGTTTGGGAAATATCTTGGGCTCGACATTCCTGAAAGCGCCGCGTCTATAGAAACAGCGACCGCCCCAATACTCCAGCACTATAACGGCGATATGAAAAGGTTTTTTGAGGAGCTTGCGGACTTTAACAAAAAAGTTGACACAGAGTACAGAATTTCTGAGGATTCCGCGGAAGTATACGCCCGTTTGAAAAACGGTATGGCGGCTATTATTTCCGAAAATCCTAACGGCGGGAATGTAATGCTTGTAGCGCACGGCCAGTCAATCTCGTTCCTGCTCGCGGCAATGGGTGTTGAAGTTTCAAAGCCGCTTGGAAATTCCAGCGTTACAAAGCTGGTCTACGATTACAAGGAAAAAACCTACAGCATTGAAGGTGTCGCCGGCGACATGAGTTATACAGAAGCTGGCTCAACGCTGGCGCGTTGAGCTCCGGAGTTTCGCACAGCGAAACTCCACGCCCATGATGAGACTCCAGCGGCTGGCAGCCGCGTATGCCAATCGCTTTTACCGGAGCGAAGACACGAAGTGAAAACGGCTTACTGACTGCCGCCGCGTAGCGGACTGAAACCCGCTGGCGGCGCAAACTCCAAGCCCCCCGGTGAGACTCCGCGCCATATGTTGTGAGGGCAGGCAGCCGCGTATGCAATCGCTTTTATCATATCGAAGACACGAAGTGAAGGCGGCTTACGGTATGCCGCCGCGCGGCTCAACGCTGCGCGTTGAGCTCAGGAGTTTCGCGTAGCGAAACTCCACGCTCTTGTGTTGTGGAAAAAACCCGCTGGCGGGTTGAAATGAGGGAGGGCTTTTTATAA
>JAIRZA010000113.1 GCA_031267475.1 Spirochaetaceae bacterium
GCGTATTGGCGTGAATCAGGCGAAATAAAGAAATCTGCGTCTGAATCTGTTTTCACTCTACCGCCGGCAAATTACTTTGTCAAGCAACCCGCCGGCGGGTTTCCATGCGCTTCGCGCTAGCAGCCCGTAATCTGTCTTCACTTCGCGTCTTCGCTTCGATAAAGGCATTTGGCATACGCGGCTGCCAGCCGCCCCACCCAACGAGGCGGTGGAGTTTCGCATAGCGAAACTCCCTAAGCAAGCGCCATGCGCTTGCGACAAATGCGCAGCGTTTTGCTACGCTTGCGACCTACGGCTTGTACGTTACTGTAGCCGAGCCGTTGCCGCTGCTTCCCGCTCCCGCAGCGCACTCCAAGTTGCTGGTAAATTTGTAGACTGAGAAGGCAGAAGCAGTCGAACCTGGGATGGGGTTCTCCCCGGTGTCGTTGACAAAACTGCTACCGCCCCCTCCGCCGTCGTTGCCTCCTCCTCCTCCACCGCCTCCGAAGTGGCCGTCATCCCCCCCCCCCCCACCAACGCCATCGCTGTCAATGCTGTAGGTACCAAACCTGTAGCCGCCGCCGCCGTTGTAGTCTTTGCCGCTGCCGCCTTTGCTGCCGCCCGCGCTGCCGCCACCGCCGCCGCTGTTGCCAGCGTTGTAGCCGCCGCCCCCGCCTCCGGCAATGATGACGCGGTAATCAGCGCCATACTGATCAAACCAGATTTCGGTCGCGCCGCCGCCGCCCCCGCCGAAAGCGGCGTCTCCGTCTTTGCCTTTTTCGCCAATATATGCAGAAAGCTTCGTGGCGCTAGCCAGGTGTGTTATCGTCCCTTTGGCCAAACCGCCTTTGCTGCCGCCGTTGCGGCCGTTGCCGCCGCCTGCGCCGTGCAGTTCAAAGGTATAGCTGCCCGAAACAAGAGTTTGAAATGTCTGAACCGCGCCTGTGTACGTAAAAGTCTTCGACATACCTCCGGTCGTGGCATTGTAGTCCCAGTCTTCAGGAACAGTCTCCCATCTTGCGTAGTATGTCGTGTCGGCGTTCACGGGGGTAACTGCGGTAACCTAGATCCCGCCGGTTCTACCCGATTCGGTGTAACACCCGGCAAACAAACGGTTGTCCTTTTTCGGTTTGGTGTTGGAAGCTGCGCCTTGGCGCCGGCTGGATCGCCGCCCGCTCCTACTACTATTTCTGCGGGTTCTGCCTCTGTAGTCGCGTCGTCCCCGTCGAATGTCAGTTTGTATCCGGTGAATGTCCATTGGGCTGTTATCGTAATATCCGTTGTTACGGTAGTGTCCTTATCAAACGTCTTGTCGTCTGTCGTACGCCACCCGTCGAATGTGCAGCCAGCCCGCGACGCTGCGGCTATGTCGTCCACAAGAGACATTGTAGTCTCCTCGCGCGTGTCGTTGTTGGAGTATGTTACTTGCGCGCTTGTTTTACTCGGCGTTCCCCCGCCCCCTTCAAATGTTACGGTGTATGTATTTCCCGCCCATTTCGGCGTTACGGTGATGTTTCCGGTTATTACCGTGTTTTCGGTGAACTCTTCCCCGCCCTGTATGTACCACCCGGTGTCATATATGTAATGCGGGCTTTTGTCTGACGGCGCCGGCGGTATTTGGCTCGCTAAAAGTTTGGCGGGGTCGTTGTCCGGGTAGTTGTATGTTGTTGTTTGAGGCTGCGCCTGCCCTGTCCGGCTCTTAAATGTTACGGTGTATGTCTCCCCCGTCCACTTGGCGTACACGATGATGTCTTGTTCTACCACTGTGCCTGTGTCGAATTTAGTTTCGCTGCCGGCGTTTCCTTCTTTTTCCGGCGTGTAATACCAGTCAGCGCCCTTTCGTATGTAGTGGTCGCGTTTTACATATTCGTCGCCGGGCAGGGCGCTGACTTTGTAGTCGTCCTCCTCGCCGGTGTAGGTTGTTGATATTGCGCTGCCGGCTTCATAGTGGTTCTTGAATGTTACGCGGTACGAGCCGGCGGGTCTGTTCTGCCATACGCCGTATACGTCCATATCCCCGATTACGAGGGGTAACGCCGGGTTTGAACCAGTTTTTGTCGCCGGGCGCGGGTACGGCGGCGTCTGTTATCAGTGTTTTTTTTCTGTGTACCATCCTAAAAATGTATATCCTTCGGGGGCTGTTGGTGTTTGCTCTTCGGATAGTGTCGCGGGGTTTGGATAGTTGACGGGCGCGTCAAAGGTTTTGTCTTCGCCTCCGGCAACCTGCGCTCCGTTGGTGTGGAATGTTACTGTGTACGGGTCGCCGGCCCAGTGTCCGTATACGGTTGTGTCTTCCGCCGTTTCGCTGTCCGTTGTGAATTGCGCTCCTTCTCCGGCTCTGGTGTCCGTCCACCATGTTGTGTTGGCGGGCTCCGGGTGGTAGTGTTCCGGTCCGCCGGTTACTGTTGGGAAGGAACTTGTAGTACGACCTGTGTATTCCTAAATGGCGGCAGGTAAGCGAAGCGTCTGGCTTTCCACTGCTGGCTCAACGCTGCGCGTTGAGCTTCGGAGTTTGCGCCACGCGCAAACTCCACGCACTGTTGTGTGGAAGACTCGCGGGATACTACCGCGCAGCGTAGCAAAATGCGTAGCATTTTGCTTTAGGAGTTTCGCGCAGCGAAACTCCAGCCTGAAACTTTGCCGGGGCATGGAGTTTGCGCTCCGCGCCTGCCAGCGGGTTCTTACACCACAAGGGCGTGGAGTTTTGCGCTTTCGCGCAAACTCCGGGGCTCAACGCTGCGCGTTGAGCCCGCTGGCGGGCTTCATATCCACTACGCGGCAGCATTCCACATTATCCTATCGAGTATCTGGAGTTTCACCGTCTCCAGCGGCTTCCCTCGAAGCATCTCTTTTCGTCCCATAGGTATTTTCCATGCCATTTATGCCTCCGCCTTCATTCTGTCTACGTGACATTATCACCGATTTTTGACATAAATTTTTGTCTGAAATACATATTCGTCGTGAAACCGGAAATACCGGCGCTGATTAACCGCAAGTTAATCAGCGCCATCCTATGTTGCACCGGTTGAATCGACAGTGATTTTAATTCGCTAGCAGTTCTATTTCAAATTCAAGGAAGCTGTTGGGTGGAATGAGTCCGTTGCCAACACCGCGCTCGCCGTAAGCAAGCTCAGGCGGAAGCACGACAGTGCGTTTTTCGCCGGCGCGCATATCCAGCGTCATCTCGTCCCAGCCGGGAATCACCTGTCCTGTGCCGACGTTAAATTCAAGCGGAGCTCCGTGCATATCGGAAGCGTCAATGATCTGACCGGAAATAAGCGAAAGTTTGTAGGCGGTCTTGATTTTCTGCCCTTTTTTAGGTTTATCGCCGGTACCTTGTTTATTTATCACATACCAGATGCCGGAAGCGCTCTTTGACGCGCCGGGGTACTTTGCTTCAATTTTGGAAATCTCCGAGGCGCGGGACATCTTTGTTTTATTCAACGATGACTGAGCGGCTGCGTTTTCAAGTTTTGAAAAACTCGCCTGATCCGGCTTGAAAGCGTTCGCCGCCGCGCCGTTGCGCGCGATGCTGATTTTTTTTATCGCGTCGCCTTGTTTTATCGCGTCGACTACATTTTGACCGCGTACGACACGGCCAAAGACGCTGTGTTTGCCGTCCAGCCAAGGTGTCGCTGTATGTGTTATGAAAAACTGGCTGCCATTACTGTTCGGGCCGGAGTTAGCCATAGACAGCACACCGGGGCCGTCGTGTTTTAGGCTTGAATCAAATTCATCGTGAAAGTTGTAGCCCGGTCCTCCGCTGCCATTGCCAAGCGGGTCGCCGCCTTGAATCATGAAATCAGCTATTACCCTGTGAAACTTTAAGCCGTCATAGAAAGGCTTGCCTTTAGCCGCGTCCATCTTACCTTCTGCAAGAGCGACAAAATTGCTCACTGTAAGCGGCGTTTTGTCATAGGCCAGTTTCACAATTATCTGACCGCGCGTCGTATCTATGACGGCGAATACGCCGTCGCCTAAATCTTCAAAGCCGTTAGCCGAAATGCTCGAATCGGACACATTTTTCTCCTTAATGTATGTTGCTGCGTTTAAAAAATACGGCGGCGGCATAAACATAAATAAGCCGAAAGAAGCAATTGCGATTTTACCAGCGGCGCGTATATCTGAATGAAAGGTGTTTTTCATTTTTTATCTCCTTTATAAAAATATAGTAAAAGTAATCGTATGCCAAGACTGCGCGTTGCCGCAAAGCAATTCTCATTTTAACATGAGAATTAACCACGAATACTTTATGATATTTTGTAAAAGGGGTAACCTATATCCGATGGGATATGGGGGCCGGCGCCGATTGTTTGGTGTAGAGAGGGAACGGTCATGGAAAAATCCCGGCAGACCTCGTCACGAATAATAATCACAACGGCGGCCGAAGAAAATAATGAGGGGCGGCGTTTCGGCGGCGCCGCCTCGAATAGGATCACGGTCTACCCCGGGCAGAGACCCCCTGTTCCGCTAATTTTAGCTGAAGGAGCAGAATATGTCCGTACTCACTATGAATAGGACACACCCGCCAAAATTGGAATGGATACTCCAACAGTGACGGAAAACTGAGCCGCCATCGAAGATGGCGCGCTATCTTTTATGGCGCGGCGTCAAGAAACCGAGCGCCTCATGCGGACGATAGAAATGATATTTATCCAGCCAAGCGTCTGTAATCTCTGAATGCTCCGCCGCGTTCAAAGGCTTGTAGTGATAATCCAAACATTCCCTTTGAAGCGTCCCGATAAAGCGCTCGATGAAAACGTTCATTGAACGCCTTGTCTTTCGGAGTATAAGGGCGCGTCCAATACTGTGTGATGTTCATTTGAGCGAGAAAGTCTTCAACATCCTTCATGTTTTCGCTGCCGTTGTCGTTGATGATTTTAATGTCTGATCCAAACCGGGCGATTATTTTTTTAATCGCAGTTGTGGCGTTTTTGCTTGAAGGGGATGTTGCGATATGGACGACAGCCTCCCTTGT